>JAQTVX010000001.1:0-20611 GCA_028706585.1 Candidatus Krumholzibacteriia bacterium
ATTCGCTCTTTCACCCGGTCGAGATCGTAGTGATCCGCGTTCAGGATGCGCCGCGCCCGGTCGATATCGAGGATATCCTGGGTGGATCGCTCCCACGGAAGCTCCAGCAGCCAGTCCAGGTACGTTCTCGCCACGATGTACTCGGCCGAGCTCGCCGACATCTTCTTGAGCCGGCCCCACTCCTTCAGCGCTGCCTCGCGCGCAGCGTCAGGCATGGCCGTCGAATCGATCCGGGTCTTGAGCTCGTCCAGCTCGAGTCCGACATCTTCCTCGCCGAGTTCCTTCTGGATCGCCCTGATCTGCTGCCTGAGATAGTATTCGCGTTGCTCCTTGTCCATTTCCTTGCGGACGTCGCGCTTGATCTTTTCGCCGATCTTCATTATCTCGAGCTCTCCCGAGATGGCTTCGTAAATCGCCTGGAGCCGACTCACCGGATCGATTATCTCGAGAATGCGCTGCTTGTCGCCGATCTCCATGGCGAGATTGGCGCAAAGCATGTCGGCGAGCCTCCCGGGGCTCTTGATGTTCGATACGATCCCCTTGATCTCCTCGGGGTAGCTCTCGGATGTGTCCACGATCGCGAAGAACGCGCTCACGACGTTTCGCATGAGAGCCTTCGTACGGTCGTCCTTCGGCTCCAGTTCCGGAAGAATCGTCACGCGCGCCCGCATGAACGGCAGCTCATCCGTGAATTGCTTGATCTCGATACGGGCCAGCCCCTGCCCTATGATCCGGACGTGCCCGTCGGGGAATCGCGCCATCTTCTGGATCAGAAGCGCGCACCCCGTCCGATGGATGTCTTTGGGGCCGGGAGTCTGGACCTCCTTGCTGATCTGGGTGAAAACTCCCACGATCTTGCTTCCCCCCAGCGCTTCATCTATGAGCCTAATGAGGTTCGAATCGGTAAGAATGAGCGGGATGAGCATATACGGAAATACGACGGCATCATTGATCGGAATGATCGCGAGCTCCCCCGGTATCTCATGCAGCAGATCGTTTCCCTCTGCTATGGCGTCGATTTCGGTACCCATCCGATTGCTGCGGCGCGACTGTTTCAATCGATCTCCACTTTTTTAACGTAATCCCCACGGTCGAGCTTGCGGACACGAATCTGCAGCATGCCCTTCACGTAATGAGCTGACACCTTCCCCGGGTCGACGCGGCTCGGAAGCTCTATCACGCGCTCGAAGGGGCCGCACTGTATCTCGAGCATATGAAACTGCTTGACCCCCTGCGCTGCGAGGTTTCTCCTGGTCCCGCTGATCCGCAGCTCCTTGCCGTCAGTAACGACGCCGATATCCTTGCCATTCATGCCGGCAATGTCCACGGTGATGACGATCTCCGTTTCGGTCTCTATGATATCCGTCGGCGGCTCCCATTTGAGATCGGAATGAATCCGCATCCTTCCCCTCACAGAATGTTCGTCGAGGAATTTTCCGAACATCTCACGTACCGAATCCCGCTCATCCTCTTCGGCAAGCCGAAGACGCTTGATGATCATCAGCGAAATTCCTTTCTCGAGAGGCTCTCACGCGCCAATAAGGATAATGTATGAGAATAGTTTGCAGGCGGACGCAATGTCAATTTGAAAAAGGTGCCATTTCGACGCTACGGCACCCTCCGGCGGACACCGGGGGCCGGAAGGATTGGGCCGCGTTCGATACCGAGGCCCCCTACCTCCGGCGCTACTTCTTGTCGATATCCCGTGTCGATCCAACGGGAAGCTCAAAACTCTCCCTGGCCGAGACGATCTCCTGTCCGACGAAGCGTTTCTGATCGATGTTCCAAACGCGCAGCGTATCATCCGTGAAGCTGAGCGTGTAGATGAGCATCGCGAGCGAGCTCTGATCCTTCACGTAGTAGATCCATTCCTCGCTCGGGGCCGATCTCGTGACAATGTAAACGTTGGGCAGGCCCCATGAGGCGAAGACCTCGTGCGCGCACATACCTCGGACTATTTCGCCGTTCTTGATGCAATCGTTATGCGCGCCTTCCGGATGGAGCTTGACGTACTCCTCCCTCGAACAGGCGGGTACCAGGTTAGCCCGTTCGATCGTTGATACGCACGAGCAACTGTACGAGATGAAAAGCATCGCGCCGACGGAAAATACCAGTGCCAATCTCATGGCTATGAGCCTCCTTTCATCATGGAACGGCATCCATCGCCTTTCCAGATGCGGGCCTCGTTGAGACAAAAAAATGCCATGAATCCCGGGCTCATGGCAAAATCGAATTCTCGGCTTTTCGGGCTTTTCGGCCTCACGGGATGCCTCCCATGAAAATACCGACCCTCATAGGTCAGTATAGCCCGATTCGGAAGTCTGTCAATGGGATGGGGCGACTACCCCCTTTGGGGGCGCAGAGAATGAGCCTCACCCCCGGCATATCCCAGGAGCGCTCGATTACCCCCTTACGCCGAAGGACCTTATCAAGGAGGTTCTCCGGGTCCTTGTCCCAGCTCCTGCTCTGAATGTGCCAGATCCTCGCATGGGACGCGAAAGCAGTGGCGATTCTCTCATCGACTCGAGCCTCTCCGAGGCTGGCGGGCTCGAAAAACTCGATCCTGTTCGTACCCTTGTAGTAGTGGGCGAATGCCTCCTCCACCCCCGGAGCGAATATGATGTCTCCCCGCACCTCCGCTCCCATTACCACCTCAGCAGCGCCTCTCACATCCTCCCTTGAATACCTGGGATTGAAGAGATAGTTCGCATCCGAGACGAGCATTATGGCGCAGACAGCGCCGATGACGATTAGATTCATGGGCCTGCCTCCAGGAAGACCATAGACGACCAGCGCCAAATACAGCGGAAACGCGCACATCAGATATCGGACGTTGAATACCTTGATGTTAAAGGCCGTGATCAGCGTTACGAGGACAACAGCGACGAGAATCACGGAGAGAAACAGACCGAGGCGCCCGGATCGAACCGACCGTACGATTCCGCTCGCGCAAAGCCCTCCGAACAGAACGCCCACCGCAGTCAACGTGGCGGCGAACTTGGCCACAAGCGCAGAAACGGAGCCGACGAGATGAAGCTCGCGGAGGCTCGGACCCAGCGAATACCCCGTCGAAAACGCATAGAGGGCGTATGGATACGACCAGCGGCTGAGAGTGAGCTCCCCCCTGAGGCGCTCCTCGACGGGCAGCGCCGAAATCCCGACCACGCGAATCTGCCGCAGATACGTAAGCTCCCTGTAAATCCACGGAGCGATCACGACCAGCACGATTGCCCCTGCCACGGCTCCGAAGCGGAGGTGATCGCCCCTGAGCCGTCCGCTGAACGCTAGATATACGACGAAGGCCGCCCCCAGAAAAAGAGCCGAAAAATGGGAGAGACACGCTAGCGCAAAGGAAATCCCGAGCGCGACTCCCGTCCGCATGGTCGGATTCCTCAGAAACCGCTCGAAAGCGATGAGCGTGACAACGGCGAAAAGGGAAAGGAGCGAATAGAACCTCATCTCCTGCGAATAGTACAGGTGAAAGGGACTCAGGGCCATGAGGAGAGCTGCGGGAATCGCCAGATCCTTTCTCCCGCTCTCAACGAACCAACGATAGAACGCATACACCGCGAGCACTCCCGCTATGGCGCTCGGGGCACGGAGCCAAACGTCCGATCTCGAAACGCCGCTCCATGCGTGCATGATCAGAGAATAGAGCGGCCCGTGCACGTCATAGAGGAACTTCTTCCAGTAGGGAATTCCCTCCACCGAGGTGAATGCCTTGTACGAGAGAATTTCGTCGACCCAGAGCGACTGGTGAGCCAGCCGGAAAAACCGCAGAAAGGCAGCTCCCGCGATGATCGCGCAGAGCGTCAAACGTCCCGACTTTCGCAATTCATCCCACCGCATGCCGCCTTTATACCGCATCGAACCGGCATTATCCAGCGCAAAAATCCGACCCCTTCCCTCTAGCGCCCGCGGTACCGACAGAATTGATTTGTGAAGCAGCACCGCCGGGGGCTATCCTGAAATCGAGGTATGAGCTATGGAAAACGCACCCTCGCGTTGCGCGATCCGTATAGGCCCCGCCGGCTGGTCGTATCCTGATTGGGTTGGACCCGTGTACCCCGCAGGAAAAAAGGTCGACGAGCTTCTCACGATCGCCCGTTACTTCGACTGCGTGGAGCTCAACAGCTCCTTCTACCGAACTCCTGCGGAGCGCACCGTTCGGAGCTGGGCGCTTCGCATATCGGAACGGCCGGGATTCGCATTTACCGTGAAGGTCCTCAGCCGCTTCACGCATGAGCGCGCGGCAACGCCGGACGACGCGAGACGCTTTCTGGGAGCTTTCGAAGCGCTCCTCGCCATGGAAGCGATAGGGGTCTTCCTCTTCCAGTTTCCGTGGTCCTTCCGCGATTCTCGGGAGAGTCGGAACTGGCTGGAGAATCTCGCCACCTGGTTCAAGGACATCCCGACGACCGTGGAGCTTCGCCACGCCTCCTGGAGAAACGCTTCGGCGGAATCCTTCCTCGCCGGGCGCGGTCTTGCCTTCTGCAACATCGACCAGCCCGTAATCGGCTCATCGATGCCGCCGACGGAAATCGTCACCCAAACGCGTCTCTCCTACATCCGTCTCCATGGTCGCAACTACCACAGCTGGGTGCGGAAGGACGCGGGTAGAGACGAACGCTACGATTATCTGTACCGCGAAAACGAGCTGGAGGAATGGAAGCAGCGGGCGGAGCATCTGGCCGCGAGGGTGGATAACCTCTACATCATAACCAACAATCACTTCCGCGCTCAGGCGCTCGTGAATGCCTTTCAGCTCAAGTATCTTCTTGGGGAAGGAAAGCAGAGGATGCCTGATCCGCTCATCGAGGCGTACCCGGTGCTCCGAAGCATCGCGATCGAGCCTCCGGCGCAAGACACGCTCCTACGATGGTGAAAGCTCGCCGCGCTCTAACGAATCAACATGGTTATGATGATTCCGACTATCAGGACGACCACATAACAGAGAAGCCGCTTCGCAGGAATGCCACACGCCCTCTTTGGGGTCCTCGGATGCCGCGGATCGTTGTCGCCGGCCTCACCGACCGGCGTCATACAGAATCCGCAGTATTTGTCCCCTTCTTTGAGCGGAAACCCGCACCAGCCGCATGACTGTCTCGCCTCCCGCTCCTTCGCGGCGACGGGCGCCGGCTCGTCCGCTCGCATCTCGATCACTTTTCCCTCGCCGCCAGCCTCCTCGACAAGCTTGAGAATGCTTTCCGCCCGAGATCGGCCCGCGCCGGTCCAGATGGGAACGGGCAGACATCCCACGAGGTGTTTCATCTTAGAGAGCGGAGTCTTCGTGAGCAGCGAGAACTTTATCGCAAAAGAATCCGGTGTCTCGATCTCCGTGCGGATTCTCTCCACAACGACGCGGTACGTTCCGTGCCCTTTGGGCACATCTACCGGAGGGCTCTGCTCCTGCGAGTCTCTGAGATTTGTGTCAGTATCGGATGACATCTACATACCTCGTCGTATAACCCCGCCGAAGTCTTGCACCTTCCATGCCAACATAAGAACCGGGAGCGGGAAAAGCCGCTCCCGGTTTCGGTCCCTACCTTCGGACTTCGCATCTCACTACCGCGCGAATGCCGCGCTGAAACGCTCGCCGGCGCTTCTGACGAAGGCACATGCGCTTTCCGTCCGCCATCCCTCGAAACCCGTCGTATCGACGGCCGAAACCTCATAGCAGTAATAGAGATTTCCGATGAGAAGCGAATCGACGAAGACTGTATCGGTAGTCGCGCCGAGAAACACGATCGCGTCGTATGACTCGATATACTGGTACACCCTGAATTCCTCGATCAATGGTCTCGATTCGGACGGGTAGCTCCAGCTGATCGTGCTCAATTCATGTCCCCCGGTTACAACGACGTTCGTCGGAGTAGGAGGCGCCTCGAACGCGAAGCTCGTAGGAAGGTTCTCGTGATCCTTGCTGCACGAGACACACAGCGCGGTTGCTGCCAATGCCAAGTAGACTGCGAGCGATCTCATCACTATATCCCCTTTTCAGAAAGAGATGGAACCGCTTACGAGAAAACCGCCCGGACGGAGACTCAACGAGAGAGGCGGCTCCTCTGTCTCGTCCGATAGAATCATGTCCACGACGTTTACCGCCCAGACACCGATCGCCGCATAGAGCGCCGTCCGCCTGTATCCATAGAAATCATCCGCGCTGTCCCAGTGCTCGCACATGGAATTGTATTCGCTGACGGCATCCCCGATGTACGTCGCCTGCTCATAGTAGACCTTGGCCCTTTCGTACTGGTCGACGGCCCGGTTGTACTGAATGTCGGTTACTACAAGCGCGGTAAGAGAGACAATCTCGGCGCCTATGAACATGGAAGCACGGCCGTAATGCCCGGCCCTCACCTGCCCCCATCCCGGCATGAAAACCGAACACCAAACGTCTTCCCCGCCGCACGCCTCGTCGGACATGATCCCGACGAGGATCAGAATGACCGAAAACAATATGACTCTTCGCATAGCCACCCTTCCCGGAGCGTTCCAGCCCGGCAACGCTCACTCGATAATACGGAACGGCGCGGTCCTCGTTCCGCGGAATCGGCCACCGCACGCTCCCGTTACGGCGCCGTCGTAACCTCCGGCTCCGGAACATCTTCTGATATCGCGTCGTCGATCTCCACCCTGTCCTGCTTGCCGAGCTCGTGGAGAACGACTCCTCCCCCTACCGCCACCGCCGCATACGTAGTCAAGAGCCTCCAGAGGATCACATAGAAACCAATCAATCCCTTCGAAACGACTGCCGACATGAGAGCCGCCGAGCTCAGCTCCGCGGCCCCGCTTCCTCCAGGCGTCGGGAAGAAATAATTGATCAGAGTTATCGCCATTTGGAGCAGCATGACCTCAACGAAAGAGGCGTGCATTCCGAGGCTTCGCACTATGAAATACGCGACCGTGAATTTTGAAAGGAAACACAAGCCGCTCAGGAGAATGCCGAGCAGAAAGATGTGAAAATGCTTCTGAAGGTAATGAATAAGCTGCCTGTGACAGCGATCGATGGCATCTATCATGCCGCTCGCCCAACTGCCCGTCCGCAGGTAGTCCTTTCGCCTCACTCGCGATACGATCAAAACGACGATCTTGGTGAGCTCCCGATAGAATCCGGGAACCACAACCGCGATGACCATGAGAGCGGCGACAATGAGGAAGAAGAGCATTCCCACGTTGAACAGGTGGTGCATCAGTTTTCCGGACATCGGAACGATCCCCTTGAACGCGTAGATGGCGCCTCCGGCGACAATGAGGAAAAACGTGGTGCTGAAAAAGACCATCAGGCTGGCCGAGGTCGCTTCCACCGGGGGCATTCCGCCTGCGTAGAGCATCCATATCTGGGCAGGACCGCCTCCCGTTTGCGCCGGCGTGATCGACCCGAGGAAATAGTTCGCCAGGTTCGCCTTGAAGCAGGTCTTGAAACGAATCTGCGGATGGAACACGCGGCTGAAGATAAGAATCCGGAAACCTCCGGCGAACCAGTCCATGAAAATGAAGGGGACAGCGCATAGAAGCCACAGAGGCTGGACATTTCTCATCGCTTCGACGCTCATATGCGAGTGCGTCAGAAGAAAGATTGCGATGAGACTCGACATGCTCAAGACGATGAATATCTGGAGACCACGTCGAATCCGCTTCTTTGTGATCTGATACCCCATGCATCCTCCGAGGCGGCGTATTTTCGAATAATAGGAAATGGCATGCGCCGAGGTAAAGAGAATTCTCCCGTTGCTCATTGACAGCGCCTGTATTAATTTATAGAGTATTCAGTTGCGAACAAATACGTTCGCGCGTACCGTGCAACCCAACAAAACGGAACCTGGAGGTCAGTCGGGTGATCCGAGTAGAGAATCTGACAAAGTACTACGGAGAAACGGTCGGCGTCCGGGACCTCAATTTCCAGGTCGAAACCGGCGAAGTTCTCGGCTTTCTCGGTCCCAATGGCGCCGGAAAAACGACGACGATGAAGATGCTCACTTGCTATCTGCCGCCGAGCGCCGGAACGGCGAAGGTGTCCGGATTCGACATCATCGAGCAATCGATGGAAGTCAGGAAACGCATCGGGTATCTCCCCGAGCGCAACCCGCTGTATACCGAGATGTCCGTGCGCGCGTACCTGGGTTTCGTGGCGCGCGTCAAGGGCATTCGCCCTCCAGCGCAGCGGGGGCAGATCGACGGCGTGATCGAACGCTGCGGGCTGGAGACGGTTCACCGCCGGACGATCGAAAAGCTCTCGAAGGGATACCAGCAGCGGGTCGGCATCGCACAGGCGATTCTCGGCGATCCAGAGATCCTCATTCTGGACGAACCGACGCTCGGACTCGATCCGAAGCAGATCATCGAGATACGGCAGCTGATCAGAAACCTCGGCGGGGAAAAGACAGTGGTACTTTCGAGCCATATTCTTCCGGAGGTGAGCCAGGTCTGCAATCGCGTCATCATAATCAATCACGGAGAGCTTATCGCCGTCGACACCCCCGACAATCTTCGTTCCAGACTCGCCAAGGCCGCCATCCTGCGCCTCGCTTTCCGCGACGAGGGAGACGCCGCGGCGCGGGCGAGCCGAATTCTCGAATCCATCAAAGGCGTCCTTATTGTCAGGCAGGAGCCGGGCGGAGATAACGCGCGCATATTCACGGTCGAATGCGCGCCCGATAGAGACATCCGCGAGGAGATCGCGCGCGCCCTGGTCGGCGAACGAATCCCGCTGCTCGAGCTCTACCGCGAGGAGCTGTCGCTCGAAGACATCTTTCTGCAGCTCGTCACCGAGGAGGTGAGTTGAATGCGAAAGCTGAGCGCCGTTTACCGGAAGGAACTGGAGCATTACTTCCAATCCATAAGCGCATACGTGATGATCAGCCTGTTCCTCGCGCTCGCGGGCTATTTCTTCTACAGCATTTTCAGATACTACAACTATCTCTCGTTTCAGGCGGGACGTGAACCGAGCCTGGCGGATAACCTCAACCTGATCGAAGGAGTAATGCGGCCGCTCATGAGCAACGTGAGCGTCGTGCTTCTCTTCGCCATCCCAATGCTCACGATGCGGCTTCTCGCCGAAGAAAAAAGACAGGGAACCTTCGAGCTTCTCCTCACCTATCCCATCAGCGACTTCGAGGCGGTCATGGGAAAGTACCTCGCAGCGCTCAGCGTGTTCGCTGTCATGCTCGGAGGCACCCTCATGTATCCGGCGATGCTTGCCATCTTTTCCGACCCGGAGACAGGGCCCATGGTTACGAGCTACATCGGCCTTTTCCTCATGGGAGCGAGCTTTGTTGCGATGGGAATATTCTTTTCGTCCATCACGAGCAGCCAGATCGTCGCTGGGGCCGCGACCTTCGCCGTTGCGCTTTTCTTTCTCATCATAGGGTGGGCCGCGCCATTCGCCGGCCCCACCCTATCGAAGGTAATCGCGCAGTTCTCGATCCTTGAGCACTTCGACAGCTTTTCGAAGGGGATCGTCAATCTGCCGGACGTCACCTACTACGTCTTCATTACGGCTTTCTTTATCTTCATGACTCTGCGATCCCTCGAATCTTCGCACTGGAGGACCTGACCATGGAACGGCTGAAGGACATCCTCGGGCCGCTTGGGCTCGTGCTCACGCTCATAGGAGGACTGACGTATGGTATCCTCTACTCGAGCGGATGGGCCGCAGCGATCCCGCTCGTCGCCGGGATAGCTCTCGTCGCCGCATCCGCGGTCATCCACCTCCGGGGCGCGCGGAACGAGGGTTCTAGGCGAAGCACGAGGGCCGGAATCAACGCCGCCGTATCGGTCATCGCGCTCGCCGCGATTATGATTTTCCTGCAAACTCTCGCGTCACGGCACAGCGCCCGATTGGATTTCACTTCCAACAAGCGCTTCTCCCTATCGCCGCAAACGGAGAAGATACTCAAGAATCTCTCGAAGGAAGTGAGATTCAGCTGTTTCCTGAAGTCGGATGCCCCGCAAAAGACGCAGCTCGCCGATCTGTTCAAGGAGTATGCGGCGATTAACCCTCGCGTGAAGTATGCCTTCATCGATCCGGACAAGGACCCCGTGGCCGCGAAACGCTACCAGATCAGGGATTATGGAACGATCGTCGCGGAGAGCGGGGCCGCCGAGGAGCGCATTTCGGATATTACGGAGGAGAAGATAACGAATGCGATTCTGAAGGTGACCCGTGAAACGAAGAAGGTGCTCTACTGTCTGGTCGGCCACGGCGAGAAATCGATAGACGACACACAGGACGGCGGTCTGAGCCAGATCAAACAGGCGCTCGAATCCGAGGGATACGCGATCAAGAACCTCCTCACGCTCCGTGACTCTATTCCGTCCGATTGTGCGGTTCTCATCATTCCGGGGCCCGAAAAGGACATCTTCCCCGCCGAGCGGAGCATGATAGATATCTTCCTCTCCGAGGGAGGCAAACTCCTGCTGCTCGTCGATCCGGTCACGGACTTGCCACAGATCGACAGCCTCGCCGCCGGCTTCGGGATCGAGATCACCAAGAGCATTATCATCGACCGGTTCGGAAAACTGCTCGCGGGGAACTACCTCACCCCCGTTGTGAACAAGTACGGAAAACACCCGATAACTGAGGATTTCCGGCACGCATCCTTCTTCCCGCAAGCCCGCGCGCTCGCCTTGGCGAAAGACAAACCGACAGGGGTCCAGGCGCAGGTCCTCGCCTCAACCGGCGAGTCGGCCTACGCGGAGACCAACATCGGGGACGTCCTCAAAGGAAGAACACAGTACGATTCTCCCCAGGACATCATGGGTCCGGTCGACGTTGCCGTCGTCGCCACGAAAGAGGGGTCTCGCCCCGCCGTGACCGGCCCAACGAACAAGGCGCCTTACGGCCGGATAGTCGCATTCGGCGACAGCGACTTCGCGAGCAACGCGTACTTGAACCTTTCCGGCAACAAGGACCTCATCATGAACGCGATAGGATGGCTCGCCGAGGAACAGGATCTCGTCTCCGTGCGCGCAAGAAACCCCGTGAGCCAGCCCGTAGTCTTGAACGTGAGACAGGGACGGGTCGTCTTCTGGCTGAGCGTTGTCGGGCTTCCCGTGCTCGTCGCGGTCATCGGCATCCTGGTGCTCGTTTACAGGCGGAAATCGGCCTGACGGAGGAACGGGATGAAATTCAGGACGACGACATGGATCCTGATCGGCGCGCTCGCAATTGTCGCCGGCTATTTCTATCTCATCGAACAGAGGCGAAACGACGCGAATATCCGCGAGCGTCTCGCCGGCAAGAAGCTCTTTCCCTATACGAGAGAAGACGTCGAACGGTTTGTTCTGATCAATCCAAAGGGAGAGCGGACCGAGGTCGAGCATGGCGCCTCCGACTGGAAGGTCGTTTTTCCCATCGAGGCGCCGGGCGATCAGCCGGCGATCGCATCGTTCGTCGACCAGGTCGTCCCGGGCCGCCGGGGCATGGAGATCGTCGACGCGAAAAGCCTGGATGATTACGGGCTGCTAAGACCATTCGCCACGCTGATTATATATCATAGGGGCGCAGCCGCCCCCGACACACTCTTCGTCGGAGATAAGACGCCGACGAGCTCGAACAGCTACGTGCGGCTGGGAGGCTCGACCAGCGTCATGATATCGAGCGTACTTACGCATAATGTGATGAATAGAGGCCTGTTTCATCTGCGCGACAAGAATTTCATGCCGCAAGGTTATGAATCGATCGACGCCGTATCGATCCGCTCGGGACGCAACACGCTCCGGCTGAAGAAGGTCGGTTCGTACTGGTGGTTCGAGACACGTCACGTGAGAGCCGATCGCACGAAGATCGCATCCTACCTCTCACGGATCACCGACGCCGTTATATACGAATTCGTCCGGGAGGACGCCAAGGAGCTTGCTCCATACGGTCTCGAGCATCCGGCGCAGCAGCTCACCCTGAACAAGGGCGCGCAAGCCACGATAATATCGTTCGGAAATAGGAAGGACGATCTCGTTTACGTCTTGCGGACCGGGCTCGACAAGGTCATTTTGCTCCAGGGCTCACTCTGCGAGATTTTCGATTGGAGCGCCGAGAACCTTCGCGCCATGAATCTCTCGTTCTTCAACCGGGACTCGGTGGAAACGATCAGATACGAAACCCCAGACACTTCGGCCGTCCTCAGGATTGTGGGATCAAAATGGGGCACGGCCTCCGGCGACACGCTCTCGATAAGATCTTACCAAGTCGATGCATTGCTCAAGAAGCTCGATTCGAAAAAGTTCGACAAGATACTCACGGAGCCGTTTTCAGGCTCCGATGCCAGGCTTTCGCGGTTTCTGGTTCGCGTGACGCTCGAAAGCGCAAGCGGTCTCGTTCTCGATCGGATCACGCTTGCGCCTGGCGATTGGACCGGTGAATTCGGAGGATCGACGTCAGCGAACGCCATTGGATCGCTCGGCCCCGGATCAGCCGACGAGCTGAAGGCTATATTCAAACGAATCATCGCCCGATGAATCGGCCGGACGCTTGAAAGCGCCGGCATCAGGGAGATGAGCGCTTTGAGATCGATCGAAACGAATCGGCCGAATGGCGCCGGCGGCGGCATCGCGATAAACCCGGGAATGACGAGGCGCACGTTCATCAAGGCCTCCGCCGCTCTAATTGCGGCAGCGGCCGCCGACCTTCCGCTGCCGCTCGCGGCGCAGACGAAGCCCGTCGAGGCGCGGTATTACGAGAGGCTCGAACAGAAGCGCATCCGTTGCCTCCTCTGCCCGAGGGAATGCCTCGTCGGGGACGGTGAACGAGGGTTCTGCAGGGTTCGCGAAAACAGGAATGGGGCATATCATACCCTGGTGTACGCCCGGCCCTGCGCGATCCATCTCGATCCGATCGAAAAGAAACCCTTCTTCCACGTCCTTCCCGGAACCCAGGCCCTATCCCTGGCAACCGTAGGATGCAACCTCACATGCAAATTCTGCCAGAACTGGCAAATATCCCAGTCGAGCCCCGAGGACGCCGAAACGGAGAATACCCCTCCGTCGCGGATCGTCGAGCAGGCCCTCACGCTCCGCACACCGTCGGTTGCCTTCACCTATGGCGAGCCGATCGTTTTCATTGAATACGCGGAGGACATCGCGCGTCTTGCGCGGCAGAACGGGCTCCGCAGCGTCGTCGTATCGAACGGCTACATCCGGAAGGATCCACTCCTCAACCTATGCGGGCTCGTCGACGCGATCAAGGTGGATTTGAAGGCCTTCGAGGAATCATACTATCGGGACATCTGCGGCGCGACGCTGCAACCCGTTCTCGATACCATTCTCCAGATCCGATCGCGAAAGGTATGGCTCGAGCTCGTGTATCTGGTCGTGCCGACGTTGAACGACGACGAAGCGAAAATCGCCGACATGGCCCGCTGGGTTTCCGCGAATCTCGGCCCTGATGTGCCGCTCCATTTCTCGCGCTTCTACCCCCAGTACCGCCTCGAGAACCTTCCCCCGACGCCCGTATCGACGCTCGACAGGGCCTATGAAATCTGCCGAGCAGAGGGGCTTCACTACGTCTACGTTGGCAACGTGCCGGGGCACAGGGCCGAGAGCACCTTCTGCCCGAAATGCTCGAAAAAGGTCATAACGAGGAGCGGATACCGACTGGAGAGCCTCGATGTCGTGAACGGCAAGTGCCGGTTTTGCGGCCATGAAATTCCTGGAATCTGGCGGGAGGCGTGAACGTGAAAAGGAACCTCGTATGTGGTTTTGCCGTGCTTCTCGCCGTGCTCGCATCGAGCGCGGCCGAAGCGCAGAAGGACGGAAATGCCATGGAACGGACGGTGCGAAAGCCGGCGGTTGCCGGACAATTCTATGCTGATGACTCCGCGGCTCTGAGAAAAGAGATTGTCTCCTACCTGGATGCCGCCGCGGTCCCGACGATAGGCGGCGAAGTGGTGGCCATCGTGTCGCCGCACGCGGCATACATGTATTCGGGACAGGTCGCGGCGTACGGCTATCGTCTCGTGAAGGGCGCATCGTATGACGTGGTCGTCGTGATCAGCCCGAGCCACGTTGAGTATTTCCCATATGCCTCCGTTTTTCCCGGCGCGGCGTACAGTACGCCTCTCGGAGAAGTCCCCATCGACGCGGTTCTCGCGAAGCTTGTCGCTTCCAAGAGCGGCCTCGTTAAGATCGATATGAAGGGGCACGAGATACGACCCAATCAGAGGAGCGAGCACGCCCTCGAGGTCCAGCTGCCGTTTCTGCAGGTCGCCCTCGGCAGCTTCAAGCTCGTACCCATTGTGATGGGGGATCAGAGCCCGCAGGTCGTCGAGGCTCTCGGCAGCGCACTTTCCGAGGCTCTCAAGGGAAAGAAGGCCCTGATCGTGGCGAGCTCCGACCTTTCTCATTTCTACGGGGACGGGGAAGCGCGGAAACTGGACGGGGTATTTCAGAAGCGGCTCTCGGATTTCGACTCCGCAAAGCTCCTTGGGGATCTCTCGACGAAGGGCACGGAGGCGTGCGGTGGAGGCCCCGTCGCCGCTGCGATGATCGCAGCGAAGTCGCTGGGCGCTGTGAGATGCATCCCTCTCCGTTACGCGAACTCCGGAGATGTGACAGGCGATACCACGAGCGTCGTCGGATACGTCTCGGCCGCCATGGTGAAGGACTCTAAGAGAGCGGCGGCCGCAGGATCCTCGGCCCATCAGTCCATCTCGAAGTCTCCGGGCACCGCGAACGCCCCAGCCGGCGGCGCCGGAGCTTCGAAATCCGGGGGTGGCGCGGATCTGACGAGGGACGACAAGGTCTTTCTACTCACTCTGGCGAGAAACACCATTGAAGCGGAGTTCGCGGGAAAGAAACCGACCATCGCCACTTCACCGTCTCCGATTATGAAGGAGAAACGCGGAGCGTTCGTCACGCTGAAGGAGAACGGACGGCTCCGGGGATGCATCGGCTACATCGAGGCGATAAAGCCGCTCGCATCGACGGTCGAGGAGATGGCGAAAGCCGCCGCGTTCGACGATTACCGCTTCAACCCGGTCCGCGCCGACGAGGTGCCGAAGCTCGAAATCGAAATATCCGTTCTCAGCCCCATAGCCGAGGTCGCCGATCCCTCGACGATCGTCGTCGGGAGGCATGGGCTTATCGTTACACGCGGCGCAAATCGGGGTCTGCTGCTGCCGCAAGTTCCGACCGAATGGGGATGGGATCGCGATACGTTTCTCGCGCAGACATGCGTCAAGGCGGGTCTTCCCGAGAACGCCTGGAAGCAGAAGGGAACGAAGATAGAGTCCTTCACCGCGGACGTCTTCTCCGAGAAGGAGCTCGGGCTCAGGAAATAGCCGGCGCTCACCATCTCCCGGCGAGCAGGAAAAGCGCCGAGGCATGCACGAACGCTATCAAGATCGCCGTGCCTCCAAGCCCTATCAGCGGGAAGAAGACGATCCCGCCCGTAATCCCGGCTGCGCACGCGCCGAGGATATCCCATGCGTAGAAGGTCGCCGGCGCCGCTCCCCCCTTCTCGGGAAACGCGGTGCGAACAACGATCGGGTAATACGCTCCCGTCAGAAAGCCCACACACCCCGCCATAAGCATGCATGCGAGCGTGCCGCCGGCGTAGGAATACCTCATGTGCGAGAGGAGCTGTGGCCACAGCGCCAAGGCAATCGCAATCAATATGAATCCCGCGTGTATCATCCTGAGCGCGGGGCCGGCACCGTCCGCGCGCCCGCGACGCATCGACATCAGCGCCCCAATCGCCGCCCCAGCCATGAAAAGGGCGGTGAGCATGACTATACCGCGATAAAGAAGCCCGGAGAATGATTGATACGAGAGGAAAACGAGCAGCTGAAACAGGAAGCTCGCGAATCCGACGCCCCATACCGCGAAACGCGCCCGCGCGCCGCGCCGCGCCACTGCGAAGAGCACGAGAAGGATCCCTCCGACGATCCCCGCGCCGAGGTACGGTGGAAAGCGCAAGATCGACCTGAATCCAGCGGTGATGCGGGAGCCGGCCCTGCTGCCCTCCAGAACGATCTCGTAGAGAGGCAGGATCGGTTTCGCGTCCGTATTTGCCGGCGACGCTCCAGCCTTCACTAGATCGCCCCGCAATTCGTCTATCCGCTCCTCCGTGAGCCTGAACGGAAGGTAATCCTTCCCGACGAACGGGGCATCGATGCCACGCTCCTCGAGACGCGCGAGAATCATGCCAGGATCCAATTCCGAATCGCTCGCTATGAAATGGACCGTTGGGCCCGGAAGAACCGTAACTCGCGCGAACACACCCTCCAGCGTCAGCTGGATGATCCTGAGCACCTTCGCCTGCTCGGCGGTGAGAAAGTTCTCGGATGATGGATGCGTAAATGCAAATACGCCCCCATGTGCCAGCGAATTCCGCACCGCAACGAAGAACTCGCGCGTGTAGAAGCGGTTCCATTGCAGATTCACGGCGGGCGGCGAGTTGAGAATGATGCAATCGTAGCTCCGCGCGGCCCGCGACAGGAAGAACCTCCCATCCGCAGCTATGAAGCGAACGCCGCTTTCGCCGCCGTCTCCACGGTTCGCACGGACGGCCAACGGCGACTCCAAGGAGCCCTCGCCCCCGACGTCGATACCAAGCCCAAAAAGGCTGCCATCGAGCTCCACGCAATCTATCCGCGAAACGGACTGGTGCTTCCTCGCCTCCTCCCAACCGCCCCCCAGCGAGCTCCCTATCAAAAGCACCGTGCGCGGCTCGCTGCACAAAAGGAGCGGAATATGAATCATCTCTTCAACTCTCTCTGGCTCCGGATACGAAAACAGCCTGCCGCCGCCCGAGAAGACCGACCTCACCTCTCTCCTTGAGGCCGCCACGACCTCGCCGTAGCGGGATGCGTAGAATCTATCTATGCGGTATCCTCTATAGACCGATTCTATGCTCTTGCGATCAATCGACGGGGAAAAACCCCCGATCAGCAGACCGATCGCGACAATGATCGCCGAGCCGCCGTAGCGGTGCACCGGCTTCTTTGACCAAAACGCGATCGCGAGAACCGGCAGCAGAGCGGCAATGAGAGCCGCTTGAAACTGGGAGAGATACGCTATGAGGATAAATGAGAACAGAAGAGCGCCCATGAAAGCGCCGGAGGCCTCCCAGACATAAACCCGCGAAATACCCCCGCGAAGCCCCCCCGAGCGCTCCTTCCAGAGAACGCTTGCGGCGTTATAGATCGATCCGTAGGCAAACGCGAACGGCGCAGTGACGAAGGCCGCGAACGTCAGGGCCTTCCCGAGCGGAGGAAATGCTCCCGGCGGCGCCGCTATTAGCCCTCTTCCGTATCTGATCCCCACCACCGTAGCGGGAAGCAGCAGTGCGAGGATCGCAGCGAGTGCGGCGAAACGGCGGAACCCGGCGGTCCCTTCCCCCCCGGCGATGCGTGCGCCTGCCAACGCGCCTGCGCCGACCCAGAACAGCCATCCGGCCATGAGAAACCCGACAACGAATTCCGTTCCGGTGAACAACGGCATCAGCTCACGGACGAATATCGACTGCGCGCATAGCGCACAGCATCCCAGAGCGACAACATGGATCGTTTTGAGAGATTGAGACTGCACCGCACGTAAACGGAAGTTCTATGCCCCGTAATAATCGTGCTCGAAGGCTTCGTCGAAATCGTACACGTCGAGAAAATCGTCGATTTGATCGTTCTCGGTCTTGAGCAGCAATCCGGCGTCGACAAGATTGAAAACGATGTTCCCGAAATCCTCCGTCGCACGAACGCCCCAGAAATTCAGGACCTCTTTCGCCATCGGACCGAAACGCGAGATCGCGAGCCGGCGTATGCCGTCGCAGAGCTCTTCGCCCGATATATGCCGCACCTCGCAGATTTCGAGCAGAACCGATTCGACGGCGTCGATGACGAGAAGATAGGCGTCGGCGTGGTAGCGCTTATCGCGCGCCCGTATCGCTTCGATCTTCCCGGTGACTTCCTTGCGCAGCTCGGTGATGTGATCCATGCTAGCCCTCGATTCTGCCTCATTCAGGGTACGGCATTGCGCCCAGCTATTCCAGCCGTTTCTTGACTATCGTGTCCTTTTCCCACGCCGGATCCATCGCGGGATAATCGATCACATAGTGGAGACCTCGCGACTCCTTGCGCATGATTGCGGACTCGACCACCAGGCTCGAGACGAGAGCGATGTTCCGCAGCTCCACGATGTCGTCCGAGATGCCGTACTCGGCGAAGATTCGCTCGACGGTCTCGAGGATCTGCGCGATGCGGTCACGCGCGAGGCTGAGACGTTTCTCCGAGCGAACGATCCCGACGTAATCCCACATGACCCTTCGGCTGAGATCCCAATCGTGGTCGAGGATAACAGTTTCGAGGACTTTGGGATCCCTTATTTCGGGGAATACGAGCGCCGGGCCGGCCTTGCGCTTGAGGCCGTGCAACTCTCTTTCGAGCCGCGCCGCCGAGCGCGCTCCGAGCACGAGCGCTTCGAGAAGCGAGTTGCTGTCGAGCCTGTTCGCACCGTGAACGCCGCTGCATGAGACCTCGCCGATCGCCGTGAGCCCCTCGAGATCGGTTCGCCCGTCCATGTCGACCAGGACTCCGCCGCACATATAATGCGCGGCTGGCACCACGGGCATCGGTTGTTTTGCGATATCTATCCCGAACGACAGACAGTTCTCATAGACATTCGGAAAACGTTTCCTGAGCCAGTCGGAGGACCGGTGAGTGATATCCAGAAGCACGTACTTATCGCCGCTCTTCTTCATCTCGCTGTCTATCGCCCGCGCGACGACGTCGCGGGGAGCCAGCTCCCCGCGAGGGTCGTACCGCTTCATGAAATTCTCTCCTTTGAGATTTCTGAGGATCGCACCTTCCCCCCGTAACGTCTCGGAAATGAGGAACGATTTCGCCTCCGGATGATAGAGGCATGTGGGGTGAAATTGCACAAACTCGAGATTCGCGATCGCGGCCCCGGCCCGGTACGCCATCGCGATGCCGTCCCCGGTCGCCACGTCGGGATTGGACGTGTAGAGATATATTTTCCCGGCACCGCCCGTCGCCAGCACCGTATGGCGCGCGAGAATCGCGACCATTTCACGCGAGCTCCCGTCTAGCGCATAGCATCCGGCAATACCATGCACGGGGTCGGCAATGAGATCGATGGCGAGGACTTCCTCCCTCGTCGCGATCCGGGCGTTGCCGCGGACCGCCGCGAGAAGCGTCGTTTCCAGCTCGCGGCCTATGACGTCCCGGTAGTGCACGATCCGTGGCGCGGAGTGGCCCCCTTCTCTCGTTAGCGACAGGGAATCGTCATTCTCGTTCTTGCTGAAGCGCACACCGAGCTCGACGAGATCTCTGATCCGGTCGGGGCCCTCGCGGACCAGGATTTCGACCGCTTCACGCTTGCAGAGCCCCTGGCCCGTTTCGAGCGTGTCGGCCACGTGACGCTCGAAGGAATCCTCCTTGAGCGTCACGGACGCAATTCCCCCCTGGGCATAGTAGGTGTTGCTCTCGGCGCAAGCCCTCTTCGTGACGACGAGCACTTCGGCGAAGCGCGATGCCTTGAGCGCGAAATAGAGCCCAGCCGCACCGCTTCCGAGTACGAGAATATCGGTTTTGATCGTCTCCACAATGACCTCCACGCGGACCATGTATCATATTGAATGCGCAAAGGCGCCGCAACATAAAGAAGTGCAATATGCAAAAAGAAGAGCGGAGACGATCTCTGGCGCCGGACACAACGCCGTATCTTATTGTATTATAAGCCATTATCAGGGAGTCTGTTCCGCAGGCCTTGGCACAATCATTGCGAAGATCACCGTTCGACAGCTACAAATGCCGGTCATACTGTAGGAGGTTACCCAATGTCTCGAAAGGTCAATGTCGCTGCATTCGCGCTTGCATTGGTGCTGGTCGCCGTTATCCTGAGCTGTTCCGAGGACTCGAACTACGATCAGAGAACCGTCGTCTTCGTGAGCAGCGTTAATAGCGGCAGCCCGTTCCTATGCGACGTTCTTCACCAGGGAGACTCCATCTACTATACCGATACGGACTCCCTGAAGACGATCGACGACTACGTCTCCGAAGACTATATCACGGTCGCATTCACCAATCAGCCGTACAGCTCGATTGTGGATCCGACCAATGGCTCGCTCGGAGATTTTCTCGTAACCGGCTACGACCTAGAGTTCATCCCCTATGGCGGTGCGGAAGTGCCTGTCGATCCGTTCTCCGGCAGCATAAGCGTGCTCGTGCCGTCCGGTGAAACCGTCGAGGCCGCCATTCTACTAGTCCCATTTTCCGCGAAGACCGTCGATCCGCTCGTTTCGATGATGTACACCAACGGCGAGATCATGACCCGCGCGCACATCACCTTCCATGGGCATGAGGTCCAGACGGACGTCGAAGTCGATTTCGAAACGAATATATCAGTGAATTTCGCGGATCCGCTTCTGACCAAGACTCAGGAGAATCAAGGCAACTAGCAGGGGTAACCGGCCGATATATAGATAGGTCGAGGGGAACCGCCCGGTGCGGTTCCCCTTTTCCATGTTCCGCCCGGACCGGCTTGACAGAATTACCCCCTCCGGATACGATCCTCCGTGGGGAATGCGTCGATGCCGCCCACCAGTCAGGAGGCTGACCATGATCAAGAAGTCGTTCCTTGCGTGCGCGGTGCTTCTCGC
>JAQTVX010000001.1:20711-39281 GCA_028706585.1 Candidatus Krumholzibacteriia bacterium
CGGACCGGCTTGACAGAATTACCCCCTCCGGATACGATCCTCCGTGGGGAATGCGTCGATGCCGCCCACCAGTCAGGAGGCTGACCATGATCAAGAAGTCGTTCCTTGCGTGCGCGGTGCTTCTCGCGCTGGCCCTACCCGCCGGAGCACAGAACGTCTTTCAAAAGGACACCATCAGCACCTCGCGTGGCGACCTCACGATCACCTTCATAGGCCACGCTTCGCTCATGTTCTCGTTCGGCGGCAAGACCATATACGTCGATCCATGGGGCAAGCTCGCCGATTACTCGACGCTTCCGAAGGCCGACATAGTGCTCGTCACGCACGACCATTTCGATCACCTCGACCGCAAAGCGCTCAAGGACGTTGCGACCGATAGAACATCCATCGTGATCACCCAGGGCTGCGAAAAACAGGGTGTCCAAGGAATAATCATGAAGAACGGTGACGTGAGGACTATCGACGGGCTCGAGATCGAAGCCGTGCCGGCGTACAACGTCGTCAACAAGCGCCCCGACGGACAGCCGTTCCATCCGAAAGGGACCGGCAACGGATACGTCATCACCATCGGTGACAAACGCGTCTACGTCGCGGGCGATACGGAGAATATACCGGAGATGAAGAAGCTCGCCGGGATCGACATCGCCTTTCTGCCGATGAACCTCCCCTATACCATGACGAGCGAGATGGCCGCGGAGGCGGCCCTCGCCATCAAGCCGAAGATTCTCTATCCATATCACTTCGGGGACACGGACACGGCGAGGCTCGTGGATCTCCTCAAGAAGAATCCGGCGATCGACGTTCGAATCAGGAAGATGAATTAGCAAACAGGCCGAGCAAACCCTCGATATCTCCGATTCTCATCTCTATGCGAAGCACGAGCACTTCCGCAGATGGAGGGAAAAGCTCGTGCGCCTTGGCCCAATCCTTCTCAGTGGTAACGAACGGCACATCCCCCGCCGCTTCTCGCAGCATCGATTGAACGTCTTCGCGCGTATATCGGTGATGATCGACAAACCGGAATGCCGCGCGTGGGCGCGCGCCCAGCGAGATGACCATGCGCTCGAATGATTCCGGGCGCGCTATGGCGGAGAAAAGAACACACTCCCGCCCATCGATGAGCGAAAGTGGAAGCGAATGCCGCGATCGGTCCATGAGATCGCTCGCCTCGTGCCGTGCGAAGAACACATGTTTGTCGGCCACATAGGGCCGCGCTTCCCACGGAATGCACTCGGACTCGGCCCTCGTGAAAACGACAATATCAGCTCTCCGAACCGCCGAAGGCGTCTCCCGCAAGGTGCCGAGAGGGAGAAGATGTCCGTTTCCAAAGGGGTGCTCCGCATCGAGGAGAAGAATCTCGACGTCCTTTCCGATGGATGCGTTCTGAAACGCGTCGTCGAGGATCACATGCGTCGGCGAGAACATCCTCCGAGCGAGCTCCGCTCCCCTCCCTCGATTCTGATCGATCACGACGGAAATTCCCCTCGAGCGATACAGCAGTATCTCGTCTCCGAGGGCGTCCGCGGCGCTCGCGTCCCCGTCTGGACCTCCGGGCAACGAGGCCAGCAGCGCCTCATCGGTCAAGACTTCAGCCGACCTCCCAACGCTCAGCTCGCGGCCGGAAGGAACCACGCACGGCGCACGGCGCTCGGCTATGCTTCCGTATCCCCTGGAGATGACCACTGGCGTGCCTCCTCGCTCCGCGATGCCCCGGGCGATGCGAAGCGAGCAAGGCGTCTTGCCGGCGCCTCCTGCCTCGAGATTCCCTATCCCTATGACGAGAGGCCGCACCGATCGATTCGACGGCAAAGCGCTGCCCCCGCGGGGGCGGTGCCCCCCGGCGGCGAGCCTGATCCGGTTCACTCCGGCCAGCAGAACCTTCGCCGGGTACAGTAACGCCCAGGCCCCCCTTCCGGCGAGCATCTTGAACGGGGCCGGATAACGTTCAATGATTTTCATGGGGCCACACATCCGGTCCTTCGTATCCGAGGTTCCTGTCTAGCTCCGCGGTCAGATCGTGAAGCGTCCGCTCGAGCCGCAGCCTGTAGTTCTCGCGATCCTGCCGATCCAAATCGGCCGGCACGAGGAATGGCTCCCCGTAGGCGATAACCACCCTCGCGAAAAGGCCCGGGATCTGGAAGCGGTCCCACGTGCGCAGGAGCTTCCTGGGCCGCGCCGAATCCGTCACGGGAATCACCACCGAGCCGGTCATCCTGCAGAGCTCGGTTGCGCCTTGTTGGACTAGCCCCCGCGGCCCCCGCGGCCCATCGATCGTGAGCCCGGCATCCAGCTCTTTTCGAAGAACCGCGGCCAGCTCTCTGAATCCCGCCGCCCCGCGCCGCGTCGACGAACCCTTGACGTGGCCCCATCCGAGCCATGCGACCGATCTTCCCATGAGGTCACCGTCGGGGGGCTCCGACGCAAGCACACTGATGCCCCATTTCCTGTGCGAGTAGGCGATGACAAGAAGCCGCCCGTGCCAGAACGAGACGACCCCTTGCTTGGAAAGAGAGCGCGCCTTCTCCAGGTTCTCCAGATTTCGCCATTCAACCCTCCATGTCACCCCGAGGAGACGAATAACGAGGGAACCGATATAGCTCGCGATGCCCGGATGAACTCGTATTTTCATGGGTCATCCCACCCTGCAATCAATGCTGACGATCCGATCGCGCGTCGAACAATCGCTCGATTTCGGACGCATCCTCTCCACTCGCCATGCGCAGCGCGATCTCGGCGATCCGCTTTACTCCGCCGGGGCCCTCGAGCAGATTCCTGACGGACATCAGATCCGCGGACATCGCCCGGTATCGGACGGGATCGTCGAGGATCGATAATGCCTCCTTGGCGATGCGCTCGGGAGTCGCATCCGACTGGATCAGCTCAGGCAGTATGCGCCGCCGGGCCAGGACGTTCGGCATCGCGATCCACGGTATCTTCACGAGAGATTTCCCGATCGCGTAGCTCAAAACGGAGGTTCGGTAGGATACGACCGTCGGCGTGCCGGATAGAGCGCACTGCAGCGTCACGGTGCCGGATGCCGCGAGCACGAGCGATGCATCGGCCAGCTCCTCGATCCCGGTTCGCGTCGTTCTGATGCATGCGCGCATATCGGGCGGCACGCGCGCGGCCTCCTCCCTTATTAGCGGCGCGAGACCGATCGTGAATGTCGCCGCGCCGAAGCGCTTCCTGATGAGCCGCGCCGCTCCGCACAGCGCTGGAAACATCCTTTCGAACACCTGTCTCCTGCTCCCGGGGAAGAGCATAACGTTGAACCGATCGCCGCGCGCCGGAGCTTCCTTTGGACCGGGGATCGGCCGCATCTCGTCCAGCATCGGATGCCCGGCGAAGACAACGGGAATGCCGGCCTTCCGGTACATGTCTCTCTCGAAGGGCAAGATAACGGCCATGAGGTCGATTGAAGGCTTCATCCTGCCCACCCGCCATCCGCCCCATGCCCACACCTGGGGACTGATGAAGTAGAGGACGGGCACGCCGGCGGCCTTCGCATATCTCGCCAAACGCAGGTTGAGACCCGGATAATCCACGGGAATAAACAGATCGATATCGCCACGATCCATGAGAGAGATAAGTGACCTTTCCAAGGAAACGAAACGCGGGAGCCGGGCGAGAACCTCCGCGAACCCCATGAACGCATACTTCTCGAGCGGAAGCAGGATCTCCGCTCCCGCGGATGCGAGCTCGGTCCCACCCAGCGCGCGAACCTCGCATAGGGGATCGAGCGCCTTCATCTCCCGGACAAGACGTGCGGCATGGTGCTCCCCACTCGTTTCGCCGCAGGTGAGGAGAATGTTGGGCATCAGCGCTCTCTCCGTGTTTTCGCGATGATCCCCAGCACCCGCTCGGCTACTCCGAGCGCCGCGAGCCCCTCCTCACCCGTCACCGCGGGCGCCGCCTCTCCCCGCACCGCGGCCAGGAACGAAACGATTTCCTTGCGGAGGGGTTCCGATCCATCGATCTCGACCGGAATCCGACGGATGAAACGTTGGGGATCGATCTCGCCCCCCGAGGAAACCGGACCGGCGGTTCTTTCATATGCCTCTATGCTCTTCTCCCTGAGGTCGACGGAAACATAGCGGTCTTCTTCGAAAAATCGGATCTTTCGCATGGGCTCGCGCGATATTCGGCTCGCCGTGACGTTCGCCACGCAGCCGCTCTCGAACTCGATTCTCGCGTTCACGATATCGGGCCCCGCGGTCAGGACGCCCGCTCCCGAGGCCCTGAGCTCGGCGATCGGATCGCCGCCGAGCACCGTGAGAATGAGATCGATGTCATGGATCATGAGATCCTGCACGACGGAAACGTCGATGCCCCTCGGACTGAACGTCCCGAGGCGGTGGGATTCGATGAACCGCGGATGCTTCAAAAGAGCGCGGGCAGCCTCGAAAGCGCCGTTGAACCTCTCGATGTGTCCGACCTGGAAGACGCATTTACCGCGCTGCGAGCGCTCTATCATGTCGCGCGCCGCGGCGCTGTCGGATGCTATCGGTTTCTCTACGAGAACGTGAACGCCCGCTTCGAAAGCCGACGAAGCCGCAGCGTGGTGATTCGTCGCCGGAGTGCAGATGCTCACCACATCGCACTCGGCCAGAAGCTCCCCCATGGAGGCGCTGATGGACGCCCCATGCTCCTCCGCAACGACAGCCGCGCGAGCGGTGTCACTATCGTAAACTCTCACGCGCTGGATTTCTTCGAGCGACGCATAGATTCGCGCGTGCTCCCTTCCGAGCCGCCCGGTCCCGATCACCCCTGCCCTCAACCTTCGGCGTTTCGTACTCACGCGCCCTCCCGATCGCGGCGAGACGATTATGCATTACTTGATGATTCCTCGTTTGGAATTCCGAATGAAATCGACGAGCATCGCAATCTCCTTCGAGGACGGCAGATCGGCGCATATCTTCTCGAGGGCCTGCGTGACGTTGAGACCGCTCCTGAACAGAAGAACGTAAGCTTTCTTCAGAAGCGAACGCTGCTCGGCGGTAAAGCCGTGCCTCATGAGGCCGATTGCGTTGAGCCCCCATACGCGCGCCGGATTGCCCGCGACCTTGAGAAAGGGGGGAACGTCCTGTGGAATCCTGCTTCCCCCTCCGATGAAGGCGTATTGACCGATCTCCACGTACTGATGTATCGGCGTTATGCCGCCGATCGATGCGTGGTCATGCACGCGCGCGTGCCCGGCAATATTCACGGCGTTCGCGATGATGACGTCGTTCCCGATCTCGCAGTTATGACCGATATGAACGTACGCCATGAGGAGAACTTCGTTTCCGATGATCGTGCTTTCATCCTCCCCGGTCGCGCTGTTGATCGTCACGAACTCGCGGATCGTATTGCCGTCGCCGATGCGCACGAACGTGCGCTCCCCCCGATACTTGAGATCCTGGCAGACGTTGCCGATCGCCGCTCCGTGAAAGACGGAGTTGTTCTTTCCGAGCGTCGTATGTCCGTCGATGAGCACGCTCGTTCCTATCCGGCAGCCGTCGCCGATAGTCACTTCTTCGCCGATGACGGAGTACGGTCCGACGGAAACCCCCTCGCCGAGCTCGGCCTTCTTGTGGATCACTGCCGTAGGATGGATATCTCGCGACATGGCTGCTCCATCAGCGGTCTATGATCGAGGAGAAAAGCTCCGCCTCCGCGACGACCTGGTCGTCCACGTACGCGACCCCCTTCATCTTGCAGAATCGCTTGCGCAGCGTAATCATCTCCAGCTCGAAGCGGACCTGGTCGCCCGGAACGACCGGCTTGCGGAACCTAGCCTTGTCGATTCCGATGAAATAGACGAGGTATTTCTCGGGCGCATCGACGGCCGACAGAAGCAGAATTCCACCCACCTGCCCCATCGCCTCGATTATCAGGACGGCGGGCATGATCGGATGGCCGGGAAAATGCCCCATGAAGAAGGGTTCGTTTATCGTCACGTTCTTTATACCGACGACGCGTTTCTTGTCCTCGAGCGTCAGTATCCGGTCGACCAGGAGAAATGGGTACCGGTGAGGCATGATCGTCTGGATGGCGTTGATATCCCAGATCCCGCGCTTATCGGCACCGGAAGTTCTCTGCTGATTCTTGAGCTCCTGTGCAAGGAGCCGCGCGAACTTGAGATTGAACCGGTGACCTGAACGGATTGCGATGATGTGGCCCTCGATCGGCGCGCCGACGAGCGTGAGATCTCCAACGAGATCGAGAATCTTATGGCGGACGAACTCATTGGCGAATCGGAGCGAGACATTATTGACTATTCCTTTTGCATCTACCGCAATGGCGTTATCGAGACTCCCGCCCTTGATGAGGCCCTGCGACTTGAGCAGCTCCACGTCCGACCATAGCACGAATGTGCGTGCCGGGGCGATCTCGCTGACGAAAAGCTCGGGCGTCACGTCGAAAGACGCATACTGTATACCGATGTGGGGATTCTTGTAATCGATCGTGAAGCTCAATTTGAATCCCTTGTAAGGAAGCGCATAGAGCTCGATACCGTCCTGAGCGAAAACAACCGGCTTAGTGATCTTGAGGAATCGCACCGGCACGCCCTGATTCTCGAATCCGACCTTCTGTAAGGCCTCGACGAGTGGAGTGCAACTCCCGTCCCTCGGCTCCGGAGGCTCGTCGGAATCGATATCGACGATCATATTGTCGATCTGAAGGCCCGAAGCGGAGGCGAGAATATGTTCGACCGTGTGGACCACGGCCTCCTTGTTCTCAAGTGTCGTGTTGCGGCGGATCTCCTCCGCACTGATGAAATCGACGCTGGCCGGAATCTCGACCGCCGGAGAGAGATCGACCCTCCGAAAACGGACGCCAGTGGACGGAGGCGCCGGATGGAAAACCGTCCGCACAGGCTTCCCCGTATGAAGGCCGATTCCCTCGTAAACGAACGAGCCCTTAATCGTCCTTTGCTGACGAATCAACTTTCGTACCTTTCTCGAGTTCCTCAACTCTCTTCTCGAGGAGCCCGACTTCTTTGAACAGATCCGGAAGTCTCGCGATCAGCGCGTAGATCTTCCGAGCCAATCCGTGCTCCCGCGCCGGATAGCCCGACACTTTCGTGTTGGCCGGCACGGACTTCGTGACCCCTCCCTGCGCCCCCACCATCGCGTTGTCACCGATCTGGATATGCCCGACCAGACCTGCCTGTCCCGCTAGAACCACGTTGCGTCCGAGCTGGGTGCTGCCCGAGATTCCGACTTGAGCGGCAAGGATCGAATCTTCCCCGACGACGACGTTGTGGGCGATCTGGACGAGATTGTCTATCTTGACTCCCCGTTTGATGATGGTTGCGTCCGTCGTCGCCCGGTCGATCGCCGCGTTCGCGCCGATCTCGACGTCGTCCTCGATACGAACGATCCCGATCTGCGGGATCTTACGGTTCAATTCCCCGTCTTTTGCGTAGCCGAATCCATCGCTGCCGACAACGACTCCGGCATGAAGAATAACGCGATTGCCGATCTCGCATTGCTCGCGAATGGTGACGTGAGGGTAAATGAAGCAATCCTCGCCGATTTTGACCTCGTCGCAGATGCAGACGAGGGGAAGAACCGTCGTTCGCGATCCCAGCATCGCGTTCTCGCCCACGTAGCAGTACGCACCGATGGAAACGTCGGCACCGATCTTCGCGCTCGTCGAAATAATCGCCGTCGCGTGTATCCCGCGCTGCCGCCGCTCGGACGAATCGACCGAGAACAGCGACATGACTTTCAGAAACGCAAGGTACGGGTTGGATACCTTGATTATCGGTTTCGGGGATCCGCCGTTGCGATCGGCGATGACGGCGGACGCACGGGTCGTGGCTAGGTACGAATCATACTTCGAGTTGGCGAGAAACGTGATCTCGCCCTCGCGCGCCTCTTTGATCCCGGCGACGCCGCCGATTGTGATATCCCGGTCGCCGATGATCTCGCCCCCGACCAGCCGGGCCAACTCTTCGAGCTTGTATGAAGCCATCGCGTGAATCCGGTCGTTCAATCCCTGTCATTTGGGATTGTTCGTCATCTGTTTGTTGAGCTCGTCCATCACTCTATCGGTAAGATCGATGGTTTTCTTCGCGTAGACGATGTTGCCCTGGGCGGCATCGAAGATGACCGTATAGCCCTCGTCCTCCGCGATCTTCGCGATGACGGCATTTATCTTCTCGACGATCGGCTGCGTGAGCTCTTTATTGCGTTTGGCCGCTTGGCCATCATCGCCGAACACATCGCTCATATACTGGTTGTACTCTTTCAGTTTCTTGTCGAAGAGAAGCTTCTTTTCGGCCTGTTTTTCCTCGCTCAGCATGAGGCTCTGGCTCTGAATCTCCTCGCGCATCTTGGCGAGCTCGGCCTCCATGTCGGACGCCTTCTTCTTCCACGTGTCGACTTCTTTCTTGTATACCGCCTCTGCATCGACTGTTTCCTTGTACTCGGCGAATATCTTCGCCGTATCGATATACCCTAGCTTGACTTCCTGGGCCTTCAGGACGCTTAGAGGAAGGAGCGATAAAATGAAGCACGCCAGGACCGGACACAATACCCTCTTCATCAAAATGCCTCCTTTCGAGCGATTATCATCGTGGACAAATATAGTACTTTCTTCACTGATTGAAACTACTTTTTAGAAGAATGTCCCGAAGGTGAAGTGGGGCTGCCAACCCGGCCCGCCATCCTTGTCGAAGCCGTAGCCGTAATCGAAGCCGAGGTTGCCGACTCCGGGCATATCTATCCGCACGCCCAGGCCTATGCTGCGACGGAGATCGAAGGGATCGGCGGTCCCGAACGAATTCCACGTGTTGCCGGAATCGAAGAAAAAGAGGCCGTAAACCGCTTCCGTGAACGGAAACAGAATCTCCTGCGTGTATGTCGTCATGAAGCGCCCGCCCACGTACTCGTCGTTCCCCCGGGGCACCACCTCGTAGAAATCGTACCCGCGCAGCGCATAGCGACGATTGCCGCCGAGACGGAACCTCTCGAAATCAGGGACTTCCTCCGGGTTCGAGTAGCCGTCTATCGCGCCCACTTCCATGTTCAGATGAAACGTCAGCTTCCAGAACAGGTTCCTGAACCACGAGAGCTCCCCAAGATAGCGCATGTACTTCACGTTTCCCTGGAGCAGTCCGCCTGAGAACTCGCCGCTCAGGGAGGCAACGGAGCCCAACGTGGGATGGGTGGGATTATCCGTCGAGTTCCTCGTCATGCTGAAAAGCATGCTGCTCTTCAACATCGGCCAGTCGTATGTACGCAGAACGCCGTCCTCGGGATAGTCACTCGAGAAGTCGGAGAGCGATATGTGCTCGAACCTGTAGCTCACCCAGCTTTTCGTATAATCGAGCCATGGAAACGGCCGTCCCATCTGGATCGAGAATCCTTTCCGGCGATCGGCGTAATACTGCTGACTGACCCGATCCTGAATCGAATTGTAGACGGATATGCTCAGAGAATTCTCCGTGCCGAGAAGATACGGCTCCGTGTACTGGGCATTGATGTTGGTGCGATACTTTCCGAACTCCCAGTCAATCGTTGCCCCCTTGCCTCTTCCCAGCAGATTGTTTTCTTGAACTCCGAAAAATCCGCTCAGAGAGTTGAGCTGGGAAAACCCGGCACCCACCTTGAAATTTCCGGTCGTCTTGTCTTCGACGGCAAGGAGAAGATTGATATCCCCCTTCTCGTTCACCGGCTGCGTATCTACTTTCGGAGCCCCGTTGAAATAGCCGAGAGAGACAATATCGCGGATGCTGCGCTGAACCTTCGTGAGCACGAACCGATCCCCGGGGTATATGCTCAGCTCCCGCCTGATAACGGATTCGAATGTCTTCGAGTTGCCTGATATCTTGATCTCGTTGATCGACGCCGGATCGTTCTCCACGATCGTGAGGTCGAGATCGATCCGCCGTCCGCGCGTCTTCCGCTCGGGTATCACGCGGCTCCAGATGTAGCCCTGCTCCCAGTAGCGGCTGTTGATACCCGCCTGCATCCCCTCGATACGATCGAGAGCGAAGGGATCTCCTTCCTTGAAGATCGCGAGCTTCTTGATCTCTTCGTCGCTCACCACCTTGTTCCCCGACCAGGCAATCGTCCCTATTGTGTATTGACGACCCTCATTAATACGGATGTAGAGATCGAGCGACCTTCCCCCCTTGATCTCATCCTGCTTATCGATGCGCGCCTCGGCGTCCAGGTAGCCGAAGGTGCCATACAGATCCTTGATCTTCCTGAGATCCTCCTCCAGCGTCGCCGGCTTATAATCCCCGCCCCGCCACCAACGGTCCTCCTTGCTTTCCATGATTTTCCGGATGTCGCCGGATTCGACGGCGCCGTTGCCGAGGAAATCGATATGGCGTATCTTGACCTTTCCACCCTCGGTGATCACATAGGAGATAATAACGTTGTGCTCCTTGGGGATCGGGGTTTTCTTGACGTCCACGCGGGCCCGCGTATATCCCTTCGCGGCATACAGGGCGAGAATCGAGTCGACATCCTGCGTTAGAAGCGACGGACGCGCGAAGTAGCCCTCCTTGAGCAATGCCTTGGCTTCGACGTCCTCGCGCTTCAGCTTGTTGCACCCCTGGATGCGGACCTCCTTCACGCGAGGGTACTCCTCGACAAGGATCGCCAGAATCGTCTTGCCGTTCTCTTCCCGGTAACTAACGCGCAGATCAGCGAACTGCTTCGTCTGAAAGAGGCGCTTGAGCCCTTCGGAAATCCGTTCCTCGCGGTACTCGTCCCCCGGCCGCAGGCCGAATATCTGGAGTATCATCTTTTCCGAGACAAAGAAGTTCCCCGATATCTCGATCCTGTCCACCGGCATCGACCGCGCGGCGGTGGCGAGACACAACATTAGACAGATTATTCCGAAGGCTCGCTTCATGGCTTATCCTCTACAATTTACACAAAAATGCAAAGCGGCGCGAATACTATCACACCGTCTACCTTCCCACAATCGCAAAAAGAGCTCTTCTCGCGGAAGAGCTCTCGCAGGCTTTACGGATTGTACGTACTGGCGCCAGGTATGGTTCCCTTACGGGCTCACCTTTTTCACCGAGGCGAATGTGAGTTCACGCGCACCTGGTTCCGCCGTGATCTTGAGCTGATCGTTCTTCGTGAGTTCGCCGCTCAGAAGCCTTTCGCTAAGCGGGTCCTCCAGGTACCTTTGGATCGCGCGTTTGAGGGGGCGCGCACCGTGATCCGGGTTGTAGCCCTTCTCAAGGATGAATTCCCGGGCCTCGACCGTGATCTCGAACTCGATCGATTGAGCCTCGAGCCTTTTGTAGAGGTCCTTGAGAAGAATCTCTATGATCTGGATGAGATCGCTCCGTTCGAGCTGGCGGAAGACGATGATCTCGTCGAGGCGGTTGAGAAACTCGGGATTGAAGACCTTTCGCAGCTCATCGAGAACGCTCGCCTTCATCTGCTGATAGCCCGCATCGCTCCCCTCGGAGATGAACCCCATTCCTTTTCTCCCCTTGATCTCCTTGGCGCCGACATTCGAGGTCATGATCAGAACGGTGTTCTTGAAGTCGACCCGCCGACCGAATGAATCGGTGAGACAGCCCTCCTCCAGAATCTGCAGGAGAAGGTTGAAAACGTCCGGATGGGCCTTCTCGATCTCGTCGAGAAGAACAACGGAGTACGGCTTGCGACGCACCTTTTCGGTGAGCTGGCCCCCTTCCTCGTATCCAACGTAGCCGGGGGGCGCTCCTATAAGACGCGATATCGCGAACTTCTCCATGTATTCGGACATGTCGATGCGCAGGAGCGCCTCCTCGCTCTCGAACAGGATCCCTGAGATCGCCCGGGCGAGCTCAGTTTTTCCGACGCCGGTGGGGCCGAGGAAAAAGAAAGAGCCAATGGGACGTTTCGGATCGCGCAGCCCCGCGCGATTGCGCCTTACTGCAGTCGCGATGGCGCGGAGCGCCTCCTCCTGCCCGACGACACGCTTACGGAGCTCGTCCTCGATGTGCAGCAGCTTCACCGTTTCCTCTTCCTGCACCTCCGAGACGGGAATACCGGTCATGTCGGAAATGACGTTCGCGATATCCCGATCGGTCACGATCGATTCGCTCTCCTGCCTCGACTCGCTCCATTCCCGGTGCAAGTCCTGGATCCGTTTGCGGATTTCCTTTTCCTGGTCGCGGAAGGCGGCGGCTTTCTCGAACTCCTGTGCCTGGATCGCGGACTCCTTCTCCTTCGAGATTTCCTCCGCGCTCTTCTCGAGATCGCGCAGATCCTCGGGCACCGTCGTAACCGAAAGGCGGGCCCGCGCCCCGGCCTCGTCGATCACGTCGATCGCCTTGTCCGGAAGGAAGCGGCCCTGAATATAGCGCTGAGAAAGGGACACGGCCTGCCGTATCGCGGCGTCGGTGAACTTCGTGCGGTGGTGCGCCTCGTACTTGTCCCTCAGTCCCATGATTATCTGGACCGTCTCGTCTTCGGTCGGCGGATTTATGATTATGGGCTGGAACCTCCGCTCGAGAGCGCCGTCCTTCTCGATGTGCTTGCGGTACTCGTCCAGCGTCGACGCGCCGATGCACTGTATCTCGCCTCGCGCGAGCGCCGGCTTGAGCATGTTGGAGGCATCGATCGCGCCCTCGGCGCCTCCGGCGCCCACGATCGTATGGATCTCGTCGATGAATATGATGACCTGATCGTTGTCCTTGAGCTCATTGATGATTGTCTTGAGGCGCTCCTCGAACTGGCCGCGATACTTCGTGCCGGCCACGATCGAAGCGAGGTCGAGGGTCGTGATGCGCTTGTCCCTGAGAAGCTCGGGAACCTTCCCCTCGACGATCCTCTGTGCGAGCCCTTCGACGATGGCGGTCTTGCCGACGCCCGGTTCGCCTATGAGAACGGGGTTGTTTTTCTTCCTGCGGCATAGGATCTGGATAATCCTGCCGATTTCCTGATCCCTGCCTATGATCGGATCGAGTTTGTTGTCGCGGGCGAGCTGCGTGAGATCGCGCCCGAACTGGTCGAGCGTCGTGGTTTCCGCCTTTCCGCGCGCGGCCTTCTTGACGCCCGCGGCGCCACCGCTGCGGGCAAGGCTCTTCATGATCTCTTCCCTGACGCGTTTGCGATCGATCCCGAGCTCGAGAAGCACCCGCGCCGCAACACCCTCGCCCTCGCGAATGAGTCCGAGGAGGAGATGTTCGGTCCCCACATAGTTGTGCCCGAGGAATCTTGCTTCCTCGACTGAGAGCTCGAGAACCCTTTTCGCCCTTGGCGTGAGCGGTATCTCTCCGACCGTGAGGGTTCCACCCGTCGGCTTCACCATGTTCTCGATAGTCTGCTGAATCTGCTCCGGATCGACCTCCAGCCTCTGCAGAACCTCCGCCGCGATTCCCTCGCCGAGACGCAAAATGCCCAGCAGGAGGTGCTCAGTCCCGATGTAATCGTGCTGCAGCCTGTTTGCCTCATCCCGCGCGAGGTAGATGACTTTGCGCACCCGTTCGGTAAATTTATCATTCATAATCTACTTTAGGCGTCCTTTCTTACCCATTATAATGCAATATGTTATTACTTATATCCATTTAGCTTTTCTCTAATATAGTCCGCCCGAGCTCTATCTCTCTCCTCCACCTTCATCACCTTGTCGTGCAACCTCTGGAGGTGCATCGGCTGAACCATAATGAAAAGCTCGTTGAGGGTTCCGAGACTGCAATCCGTTATGACCCCCAGACCGATGCCGAGGCGGACGGCGGATATCAAACTCATTGCTTCCTTTGAACTTACGACTCTGGCCGTTTTCAGGATGCCGTGCGCCCTCCAGATCTTGTCTTCGAGCAAGCTCCGTGCCTTTTTGAGCAGAACGCTCCTTGCTTTTTTCTCGAACTCGAGCACCTTTCTAACGTGCCCTTCGATATTTCTCACCGTATCCTCCTCGGAGAGACCGAGGGTAATGCTATTGGATATCTGGAACAAATTGCCGACGATGTCGCTGCCTTCTCCCTGGATTCCGCGCACCGTTAGACGGATGTTTCTCAGACCGTCCAGCACCTGCCCGATATCCTTGTTGTGGACCAGCCCCGGCAGATGGACCATCGCCGAAACCCTGAGACCCGTGCCGACATTCGTCGGACAGGCCGTCAGGTATCCGAGCTCCTCCGAGTAGGCGTAGCAGAGCCGCGAATCTATCTCGTTGTCCAGCCCCCCGATGCGCTCGAACGCACTCTGGAGCGAGAACCCTGGCTCGAATGACTGAATCCTCAAATGATCCTCTTCATTGATCATGACGCCGAGCTGCTCGTCAGGTTGCACGATGAGGCAACGATTCACAAAATTCTTGGCCATTTCACGGCTTATGAGTCGCCGCTCGGCCAACAGCAAGCGGTCGGACTCCGAGATCTCGTCCATGTCGAGCACGACAGCACCGGCAAGCGATGGACAGTCCTCGAGCGCGGTCTTCGTCTCGTCCCGAATCTCTCCGAGCACCCGAGCGCCGGCGCCGTGCGTAAAGGGGCGCTTGTCGAGATTCCGGGCGATCCTCACGCGGCTCGACAACACGAGCTCAGCCTCTTCCCCCGACCCGGACAGCCATCGCGGGGGCTTCTCGATCAAAGCCTTCAGCTTTGGCACGGCATCTGCCCTCCACTTTCGCTCCCCGACAGCTTGCGAATCTCGTCACGCAGCTCGGCGGCGCGCTCGAACTGCTCGAGCTGTATCGCGAGCTCCAACTGCTCCTGCAGATCCCTGACTTTTCTGCGCAGGCTCACCTGCCTGCCGTAGCGCTGGGGGATCTTTCCGAGGTGATGCGTATTTCCATGGATGCTCCTGAGAAGCGGAATGAGCTGCTTCTGGAAGAACTCGTAACACTGCGAGCATCCGAGCCTACCCACCTCCTGGAACGCGGAATAGCTTGTTCCGCAATTCGGACAGCTGTCCATGGAGACGCCTTTTTCGGCTGCGGCGAATGCCGAATCGAAGAGACCGGCAACGAAATCGGTCATCGCGAAGTTGCTCTTCTTGAGCTCGTCGAACCCGCGCTCCTCCGCGCACTGCGGACATATGTGTATCGCGCGGACCTTGTGGTTCTCCACGTTCGTGAAGTGTATCGTCGCTTCCCGCTTCTTACAGAACTGGCAAAGCATCGCTGCCTTTCCCGATCGGGTGGAGACACCCCTCCGCGAGCACGAATCCCCGGTCGGCCTCATCGAGGAGCTCCCGCTTGTGCGTCACGATGATGAACGTTTGCCCCTTCGACCGGCTCAATGTCCGCACGAGACCGTGGAGGCTTTCGCTCGCCTGATCGTCCAGGTTCCCGGAAGGTTCATCCGCCAGAACGATCGAAGGCTCGTTGACGAGCGCCCTGGCGACGGCGACGCGCTGCTGCTCCCCTCCCGAAAGTTCCGCGGGACGATGATGGACTCGCTCAGCCAAGCCGACCTCCCCCAGCAGATGGAGAGAGCGCTTCTCGGCTTCTCTCCGATCTCTCCCACCGATCACGGCCGGCATCATGACGTTCTCGAGGGCCGTGAACTCGGGCAAAAGATAGTGAAACTGGAAAACGAACCCGAGGTCTCTGTTCCGCAAAGAATCGAGCTCGGGGCTCGAGCATTCACGTGGATCGACACCGCGTATCTGCACCGTTCCCCGGTCGGGCCAATCCAGCGTTCCCAGAATATGGAGGAGCGTGCTTTTCCCGGCTCCAGAAGCGCCGATTATCGCCACAACTTCCCCTGCGGTGACTGCGAGATCGAGACCCTTCAGGACCTCGATCGGGCCTTTCGTCCCTTCGAATACGCGCCAGATGCCCCGCGCCTCAAGTATCTTCTCCCGCTCCATCAATATAACTCCCTGGACGGAATAAAAGCAATATATCCAGCTTCTCCGTAAAGACAGACTCCATAGCACAAATAACTAATCATATCGTATCGCATCGAGAGGCGGCATGCGGCACGCCTCCCAACTCGGATAAACCGTAGCCATGAAGCAGATCGCGAGCGAAGCCAAACTCACCGTTGCGACATCGACCCAGCTGACGAGAACGGGCAACGTGTTGATGAAGTAGACGTCGGGCGGGAGATCGATCTTGATCCCTTTGAGCACTGCGCAGATGATGAGACCGACGACCACTCCGAGTGCCGTGCCGGACGCCCCGATGAACGTGCCCTGAATCATGAATATCGACATGACGCCTCTCGGCGAGGCGCCCATCGACCGCAAGATGCCTATTTCGTTGCGCTTCTCCATGATGACCATCGTGAGCATCGCGATGAGATTGAACGCCGCGACCAGGATGATGAGCGTGAGCAGCATAAACATGAGGATCTTCTCGACCTTGATGTAGCTGAACAGGTTCCGGTTCATCTGGATCCAGTTGTTGCTGCCGTACACGACGGATCCGAGGCGCTCCATGATCCTCGCGTCGATCTTGTCGGCGCTATAGATATTGTCTATCCGCACCCCGAGACCGTGCGTAGCCGCCTCGAAATCGAAAAACCTCTCCGCATCCTTGAGGTCGATATACACGAAACGCGAATCGAACTCGTATACCCCGGTCTTGAAAAAGCCGACGACGCGGAACTCCTGCGTCTGCGGATGTATCTGGCCCGCCCTGAACTCGACCGGCGCCGTCACGAGCGTGAGCACCTCGCCGAGGTAGATCATAAGCTCATCCGCGAGGTCCTTGCCGAGCACGATTCCCGGCACGTCTTTTCCGTCGTCGAATCCATTAGCCGTGAAAGAGGTTATCGGCGGGGCGATGGAATCGATCACCGTGGATACGGTGCGCTCTCTCTTCAAATCGAGTCCCTTGACGATGGCGCCCTTCGTCTTGACCCTCACCCCCGGCACGACGTCATAGTAGATGAGCGCTTCCCCCCGGATGAACGGCGAGGTGGCGATGACGGCGGGATCTTTCTTTATGATCGAGGCCGTGGAGTCGATGCTGGCCCAGGCACCGGGCGTCCGCGCAAATATCAGGATATGCGTGTTGAATTCGACGATGCGGCTGCGGAGCTCGTTCTCGAATCCGTTCATCAGTGAAAGAACGATGATCAGGGTTGCGACCCCGACAAACGTTCCGACGATGGCGATCGCCGTAACGCGAGAGACGAAGCCTTTGCGGCGCCTCGCCCTCAGATACCTCAGCGCTATCGAAAGCGAATAATGGAGCTTTCTCATTCTGTTTCCCGGCCCTCTTCGGGACGCATCTGCGGGAAAAGGATCACGTCGCGGATAGACGGAGAATTCGTCAGCAGCATGACCAGCCGATCGACGCCGACGCCAAGCCCGCCCGTCGGAGGCATTCCGTATTCGAGCGCCCTTATGTAATCCTCGTCGATCGGATGCGTCTCCATAGCCCCTTTCTTCCATGTACGCGCTATCGCTTCGAACCGCTCCCGCTGATCCGCGGGATCGTTGAGCTCGCTGAAGGCGTTGCCCACCTCGTACCCCGCGATATAGGGTTCGAAACGCTCCACGACACCGGGATCGGTTCTGTGCCGTTTCGCCAGCGGTGAAATCTCGAGCGGATAATCCATCACGATGGTCGGTTGGATAAGATGAGGCTCAACAAGCTCGGAAAAGATAAGATCGAGGAAATCCCCCCGCGATTGCGCTCCCTCGATCTCGAGCCCGCGCGCGCGCGCGATCTTCTCGAGAGCCGCCTCATCGGCCTTCCGCACCTCCTCCCCCACCGCCTCGGCGAGGGCATCGAAGTACTTGAGCCTGCGCCACGGCGGCGCGAGATCTATTCTCTGCTCGCCGTATTGCACCATAGTGCTCCCCAGGATCTCGCGTGCGAGGGCGACGAAGAGCTCCTCGACGAAGCTCATCATGTCCGTGTAATCCCAGAACGCCGCGTAGCATTCGAGCATCGTAAATTCGGGGTTGTGCGAACGATCCATCCCCTCGTTGCGGAAATCCTTCGAGAATTCGAAAACACGCTCCATCCCGCCGACGATGAGACGCTTGAGGTACAGCTCGTCCGCGATCCGGAGGTAGAGATCAACGTCGAGGGTGTTGTGGTGCGTCACGAAAGGCCGTGCGAGCGCCCCGCCGTACAACGGCTGAAGAATCGGGGTTTCGACCTCGATGAATCCCTTGGCGAGGAGAAATCTCCGCGTCGCCTCGACGATCCGCGAACGGGTGAGAAACGTCCCAAAAACGTCGTCGTTCACGATCAGATCAACGTAGCGCCGGCGGTAGCGGAGCTCCTTGTCCTGGAGTCCGTGCCATTTCTCGGGAAGCGGATTGATCGCCTTGCTCAGGAGTTCGAGCTTCGATACTCGGACCGTGAGCTCCCCGGTCTTCGTTCTGAAGAGAGTTCCGGAGATGCCAACGATGTCCCCGATGTCGATGAGCTTGAATATCTCGAAATCGCGCGCGCTCGCCTCGTCATCCCGTACATAGAACTGGAGCTTTCCGCTGGAATCCTTTATGTGGCCGAATGCGGTGTGCCCGTGGCCCCGCAACGAGATTACGCGGCCAGCCAACGACACGGCGGATCCGCCGGCGACGAGGTCCGCCTCCGCGGCCGCCGCTTCGGCTGTCGAATGACTTCGCCGGAATCCGTACGCGTACGGAGCGACGCCGAGCGCGCGGAGCCGCTCGAGCTTCGCCTTGCGCTGTTCACGTTCCTGGC
>JAQTVX010000068.1 GCA_028706585.1 Candidatus Krumholzibacteriia bacterium
TCGAGTCCTTGATTCGCTCGGAGAACGGCTCCCCGAAGATGCGCACCTCCCCCTCGTCGGGCTCGATGCCCCCCATGATCATCCGGATCGTGGTCGTCTTGCCGGCGCCGTTCGGACCGAGAAGCCCGAATATTCCGCCGGCTTCGACACGCAGCGACAGCGAATCTACCGCCGTGATGCCGTCGTAGCGTTTCGTTATCTTCGCAAGCTCGAGCAAGTCGTTTCCTCCTTATCGCTCAAGATCGCAGCGCAATGCCGTACTCGCGATCGAGCAGGTGCTTCAGCTCGACCAGCGCGCGGTATCGATGGCTCATCGAGTTCTTCTCCGCGGCGTCCATCTCGGCTACCGTCCTTCCGCGCTCCGGCACGAAAAACACCGGGTCGTAGCCGAACCCGTTATCGCCTCGCGGGCTCTCCGCGATCCGGCCGTAGAGAAAACCCTCCGTCGCGACGTCCCCATCGCGCTTGCCCGGTGCCGGGAAGAGCACGGCGACGCAGTGGAAGTGCGCGCCGCGCTTTTCCGCGTCCACGCCCCGCAAGGCTTCGAGAAGCTTCGCGCAACGTCCGGCGTCCGTCAAGGCCGCCCCGCCGAATCGCGCCGAACGAACGCCGGGGGCGCCCCCCAGGGCATCGACCTCGATGCCCGAATCGTCAGCGAGAGCGGGAAGCCCCGTGGCGCGGTGCACGGCTTTGGCCTTCAGGAGCGCATTATCATAAAACGTGTCGCCGTCCTCCGGCGGCTCCGGAAAAGGCGGGAAGGCGCTCGAATCGAGAAGCTCGACGTCGAGATCGGCGAGAATCGAACGAATCTCGCGGATCTTGCCGGCGTTTCGAGTCGCTAGAACGATCCTGAGACTCACGTTCCGCTCCCGTTCACCAGGACCGCCTCGAGATCAACGCGTTCGACGCGTTCCATCGGTCGTCCGAGGAATCTCTCACCGACCTCCTTGAAGAGATACGGAATGTCGGTTACGTAAACCGTGATCCCGCCGGGCCGGTCGTGGTCGCTCCTGAGACCGCTCTTTTCGAGAATGCGCTGGACCTCGGCGGCCGTCTCGTGAGCCGAGTCGACGAGCTTCACCTTGTCCCCGACGACGCGCGAGATGATCGTCCTGATGAGCGGATAATGCGTGCAGCCGAGAACGAGCGCATCGGCGTCGAAATCCGCCATGGGATCGAGATACCGCTTCGCGGTCATATACGTTATCTCGTCGCCGTGCCAGCCCTCCTCGACGAGCGGCACGAAAAGCGGGCACGCACGCGACCATATCTTGATGGCCGGCTCGAGCTTCCACAGTGCGTCCTCGTACGCGCCGGAGCGAATAGTCGCCGTCGTTCCGATGACTCCGACTCGCTTCGTCCGCGTCGCCTGGGCCGCCGCGCGGGCGCCGGGAAGCAGCACGCCTACGAGAGGGATCTTCTCTTCCTCGAGAAGCTTCGGAAGCGCAACTGAAGAAGCGGTGTTGCACGCCACGACGATCATCTTGACGTTCTTCCGCTTCAGGAACGCGAGATTCTCGCGGAGGAAACGGAGAACCGTCTCGGGACTCTTGGTTCCGTAAGGGAGCCTCGCCGTGTCCCCGAGGTACACGATCTCCTCGTTCGGCAGACGCATCATGAGCTCGTGGACTACGGTCAGCCCGCCGATTCCCGAATCGAAAACACCGATTGCCGCGCGAGGGTTGCTTTTCATTTGCGCCCGCTACCTCCACTTCTTCACTTCGATCGGCCTGTCGGCCTCGTAATGCCCGGCGATCGATTCGATCGTGTTCCCCTCGACCAAAAACTGCACACGCGCCACCTGTGGAAAGTTGGCCGACACCGTCTTGATGATGTTTGATATCGTATAGTACTCGCCCGTGCTTCCGCCAGGATGGTTCGCGGTGAACGCCTTGTTGAAGTCGAGAAGCAGCGTCTGGGTATCCTCGACCCAGAATACCTGGATGAGCTCCGTGCCCTGCGGAATCGCACTTATATTGTCGGAATCGTGCGAACCCTTGATAAGCTCGGCGAGAACCAGCTTGACCTGAGCTTCGAAGCCCTGCGCGACCGGCACCTCGCGGGTTTCGGACGCGAATCCGTCGGCCTCATGATTGCCGAAGAAGATAGTCACCGCGCGCATCTCCTCGCTCACCGGCTGCACCTCGGCGGGCCCTTTCGCACGGAAGCGCTGGACCAGGTATGCGGCCGCTACCACTACGGCGAGCACCGTGAGCGCGATCGCGATCGATTTGCCGATCTTCGTACCGATCATCCTTTCCCCGCGTAGCGGCTCTGGAATTTGCGAATCGCCTCGATGGCTGCCTCGACGAGCCGCTCCCGGAACTCGGCGTTGAGGAGAAGCTTCTCTTCTTTCGGATTGGAGAGAAACGCCGTCTCGATGAGCACGCCTGGCATCTTGAGCCCCTTGAGAACGCGAAGTCCGGTTTGTTTGACGCCGCGGTTCTTGATGCCGAGCGATTTGCCCATCTCGCGCTGGATCATCTCGGCGAGATCGCTGCTTTCGTTGAGGTACTCGTTCTGGACCATGTCCCAGAGAATGAAGTCGATGTCACCGCTCCCGGCGTCGCCGGAAGTCGGCTCTTCGTAAGCGATCGATGAGTTCTCGTCGCGGGCGAGCCGTACCTCTTCCTCCGTCCTCGCGGGCGCGAGGAAATACACCTCGAACCCCTCCGCGTCTGGCGCGAACCAGCCGTTGCAGTGGATGCTGATGAAGAGCTGCGCGCCGGCAATATTCGCCGCCTCGACGCGCTCGTCGAGCGGAATGAGCGTGTCGTCGGCCCTGGTCATCACGACGTCGACACCGAGCTCCTCCATTAGGCGATCCCGCAGCATAAGCGCAATCTGGAGGTTGATGTCCTTCTCCTTGACGAGCGAGGGGCCCATGCGCCCCATGTCGCTGCCGCCGTGCCCGGGATCGATGGCAATCTTCCGAACGGGTTCTATGATCTTATGCTTCGCGCCCTCGTCGAGCATCTCTATCAGCTTCTTGCCGGCGAAATCGGCCTCGGGAATTTCGGGAAGATTTCCCCGGTCAAGAGACAAAACAAGCTTTATCGGCGTCTTCTTCTCGCCCGCGGCCGGCGCCTCTGCTCTCTCGAACTCGACGCGGCAGCGCTGGACGGTCTTCTTGACGTCGAAGAACAGATATGCATCCTGTTCGACCTGCTCGGCCCGGACTCGGCCGATGAGCCCCTTTCCATCCGGAAGAGCGAATTTGAGCGGATCGAGCCTTCCACCGTATATCTTGAGGCGCAGAATGCCCGGCGTTTCGCTGTCAATGTGGTAGAGAAGCTCGTCCGTCAGGGTGAGAACCGCGCGCGTCGCGTCCCTGTCGTCGACGAGCTCGACATCGGTAACGTTGTATTCGGGTGATCCTATGGAGAGCAGAAGCCGGCTGCTGTCGAGTTCGATCTTCTCGATAGAGCGCGGCGCGAGCACGCGCGTGATGAATTCGAGGGGGATCATAATCGCCCCCTCGTCATATAGCACGTTCATCCTCAAGAGAACGGGCGTCTCGTCGACTACCACCGCCCGCGAGTCGATCGTGAACATGTAGCGGTGGCTGCCGATGCGGAGCACGAGCTTGCGGTTGCCCGGGTTCCAGAACTTGGTCGCCTTGAAGATGCGCGCGAGATCGTACGCGGAGATGAAGAGCTCGTCGCTCCGCCTGTCGAGCTTCGCAAGGGCAACGTCTTCGGTCTGGCGGCCGTCCGCGTAAACGACACCGAGGCTTTTTTCCGCCGCGGCTGCGGGTGACGCCTGCATCGCAATCTGCGGAGCCGCCAGAGCCGCAAGCAGGGCGGCGGCGAATATCCATCGACGCACGATCATTTCTTTCGGTTGCGCTCCTTGAACTCGCGTCTCAGGTCCCGTTCGGCCTCGCGCTCCGCGATCTGGCGGCGTTTGTCGATCTCCCGCTTTCCCCGCGCAAGTCCGAGCTCGACCTTCACCACTCCGGCGTCGCTGAAGTAGAGCCTCAATGGCACCAGAGTGAAGCCTTTCTCCTGCACGCGTCCAATCAGCCGCCGGATTTCCCTGTCGTGCACGAGGAGCTTTCGCCTCCTCGTCGGATCATGGTTGTTGCGATTTCCCTTCGAATATGGGCTGATGTGCGTGTTGTGAAGCCAGAGCTCCCCCCGCTCGATGTTCGCGTAGGAGTCTTTGAGATTCGCCTGGCCGTCACGAAGCGACTTGACCTCGGTGCCGACGAGCACGATCCCCGCCTCCATCGTTTCGACGATATTGTAGTCGTGCCGGGCCTTGCGATTCGTACAGATGAGCTTCATACAGGCGAAAAACTAACAGAGAAATACGGGGGGTTGCAAGCCAAAAAGGCCCGGACGAGAGGCCCGCTTCCACCTCGCTGTTGCAAGGGACGGCTCGATATAATATATCACATATGCATGAGCAAGGAGCCGTCGGTGAAGAGCGAATCAGAAACCAGCGACAAGAGATTTTGGAGGCTCAGGCCGACGTACATTCCCCGCCTCATGCCCGTGGGAATGATAGTCATACTGCTCGCGATCCTCATTCCCGTCATCAGGGAGGGCAAGCACGGGCCCGGCCGGCTCGACCGTCCCGAGGCGCCTATCGCGATGATGCACTACTCGACGGGATACGCATCCACCGACTCGCTGCTCAATGAAGCTCTCCGCTGCTTCGACCGGAGAGATTACACCGGGGCGGCGGGCATTTTCACGAAGGTCCACTTCTTCTGGAGCGTCTCGATTCAAGGGGGGCGAATGAAATCCTACCCCGAGGATCTTCGCTTCTACCTCGGCCTGTCCGAATTCTACCGCGGCCGTCCGGACCGGGCCGCGCCCTATCTCGAGGAAGAGGAGCGGGAGCACCCCCGGGAGGAAAAATACGCCTGGTACCTCGCCCACGTTTACGATGCCGAGGGAGATCAAGTGAAGGCCCGCTCTGAGCTCGAAAAGGTCGTGCGGATCGGAGAAAGGCTCGCGGCCGAGGCCGGGCGGAAGCTGCGGCAGCTCCCGGCGAGCGCCGATTCCTCCACGGGCACGGAACGGCCGCGCGCGCGTTAACGCAATATCATCGCCGGCCGCCCGGATGCAGGGCTACCCAATCGAGCTGTTTATATCAGAAAGACGATAGACTTGTTCGACCGGCCCGGCGAAACAACGACGCCGTTGGACACCCCGAGCACGTCGCCCCGGTCATCGTAATACCGGACGAAGACCTCGCTGCTCCCTGGATTGCATTCCATTCTGAAGACGCGGATCTCGGCGGGAAGCGTCTGCCATGCTCGCGTATCCGCGCGGTCGAAGGCCGACATCATCTTGCCGAGGACGTCGAAGGCGACGCCGCCGGCGTCGTCCTTCTTCGAGAGCTTCGTCTGGGCGACCGTCTTGATATAGGTTCTGAACGCCGCCTTGAGAAGCGTCGCGCCCAGACTCTGCTCGTAGGCGGCGCAGATCGTGCCCTCGAGATTGTCGAGCGGAAGCATCTCGCCCGCCTCCATGCCGTCGACCACGAGCTTGCAGTGATGAACCATCCGGGGCTGCTTCACGCACTGCGGAAAGGCGAACGTGAACAGGACGCCGGACTTATCGAGATTCAGATTATCCAGCCCGGGGAGCATGAACATCTGAGGAGCTTCGTTTCCGGGAAGATTGAAGAAGCCGACGAGGCTCCCCCCGTCCTTCTGCAGGTAGCCCCGTATCTCCGTCGATACGAGAACCGGCGCGCGATCCACCTCCGTGAAAACGATGAGCTCCCTCGTCCTCGGGTTGACCGCCTGCGGGGCCGCACCGGGCGCGAGATGTTCCAGCGCGTCGTATTCGATCCTCGCGTCGTCCTCGCGTCCTTCTATTTCGTACATGAGCGCCGCCAGATAGTGTGCGAACGGCACATCCAGCGCCGGGCGATCCTTCTCCGACAGGCCTTCCGTGTACTGCTTGAGCCTCTCCACGAGGCGGTTCCGTTCGACGAACGCCCCCTCACGATCCCCCTTGAGCCAGTAGGCAATTAGCAGGTACGAGCTGATCATGATCTTCTCGTGGGGCTCGCTCTGATATTCGCCCATGGTCGGATTCACGAGCATTTCACCGAAGACCTCGGCGATCGAGACTGTCGCCTCGATCTCGAGAAAGCGCCGCTCCGCCTCTTGAAGGTCGACGATCGCGGAGTCGTAGGCTCCGGCAGCGAGGTTCACCTTGCCTCGCTCGAGAAGGAGGAGATAGCGGTTCTTGCCGGATGCGTTCTTGACGAGCTTGTCGAGGTTGGCGCGGGCATCGTCGTAACGGCCGTCGTAGTACAGCTCGCGCGAGAGCTCCATCCGCGAAGTGTACGTCGCGCAGGCGACGGCAAGGAGAACGGCGGCGGCGAGAAAAGCCTTCTTCACGCGCCCTCCCGTTCTGGCGAATGGCGCGCCGGCGAGGCGAGGCGCGAGCAGCGGGCTCCCATCACCTGAGCGCACCCTTGGTGGACGCCCGCTTGAACTCCACTTCGTCCGTCCACTTGATGAGAAGCGTCTCGACCTCGAAGATGTCCATGGTGACGTTCACAAAGTTGATGTTCTCGCGGCCGTCCCTCTTGCGTATGTTGCTTATCGAGCCGCGGAGCACGTATTTCGCTCCGACGAACTTGCCGATCTTCGCCGCCTTCGCGTTGTCATAGAGATCGGACGCCTGGAGGTTCAGCTGATCGAGCGCCATGTCGAACGCCTGATCGTCGACGAACTGCGCCTGTCCCTCGTTGATCATCCTCGTGCGGATCTTCTCGAGAATGAGGCGCGTGTTGATGTGCTCGTCGGTGTTGTTGAGGAGGCTCTTGGCGAGGAGCATGACCGGCTTCTGGCCCGCGTGCTCCGCCGCATACATCTGGTAGAAACCGTTCGCAGAAATCGAATTCATCATGCCGTCCGTGATGCGGGCAAGGTCGGCGCTGGAGAAATCGGCATTTTCGGCCGTATCCGTGTTTAGATCGATCTCCTTTGTAGCGGTGCCGCCGCATGCGGACATGAAAAGCAGGCAGAGAACCGGAATCAGACACTTCTTCATGGGAATCCTCCTTCTGTTGGAGACAATCGTAGTACGGCCGCGCGCGTCGTGCAATAGCAAAGCTGCCGGTCGTCTGATCGAGCATGGCTCCCCGCGGCCGCGGACGGCCGCCCTGGACGATGCCATCACGGGCGATGCGGCCTCGCCTTGACACCGGTCTATTTTTCGATTATTCTCAATCTCTGCGACTGGATTATGCCTGAGTGGTGGAACTGGTAGACGCGCTGCGTTCAGGGCGCAGTGGGGACACCCCGTGGGGGTTCAAATCCCCCCTCAGGCATTTTTACTTTGAGCAGCGGGAGGAGCGCATGAACACGGAGCTCACCGTTACGTTCCCCGGAAACAAGAAAGTCGACGTCGAGTTCAAGGGATTCACGATCAAGACCGACCAGCCCCCGGCGAACGGCGGGGACGGCACCGCACCCTCCCCGTTCGATCTCTTTCTCGCCTCCATCGGCGCGTGCAGCGGGATCTATGTCCTCGATTTCTGCAGGAACCGCGGGATCTCCCTCGAAAAGGCGAGGGTCGTGCAAAGGATGGAACGAAACCCCGAGACGCACATGGTGACCGGCGTCACGATCAGCATAGAGCTCCCGAAGGATTTCCCGGCGAAATACAGGGACTCGCTCGTTCGCGCGGTCGATCTGTGCACGGTGAAGAAGCACATCATGAATCCGCCGCGGTTCGCGATCGAGACGGTCGAGGCCCCCTGAGACACCGCACCCGGCCCGGCCGCACAAGAAAATCCGGGGCGGAACCGCCATCCGCCCCGGACTCCAGATAATCAGCCCGCTGCGCACTGAAATCTACTTGAGCTGATCGATATCGATCGTCTCGATCTTCCCGAGCCCGGCGAGTTGATCCTTGGTCTCATCGTACTTCGTGAGCAGGAGAATCAGATTGTCGTCGAGCCACATCTCCCGTTGAGCGACGCGCTGAGCGTCCTCGGCCGTCACCCCGTCGACCTCGGCGCAGTAGTTCTCGACGAATGTGAGAGGCAGATTGTAATAGGTAAGGTCCGTTATCCAGCCGGCCAGGTCGCTGTTCCGCTCGATATCGAACGGAAACAGCCCCGTGATGTACTTCTTCGATTTCGCGAGCTCGGCATCCTGGACCTTCTCGGCTCTGATCTTCCTCAGCTGCTCGAGCGCTACATCGATCGTCTCCCGCAGGGTTTTGTTCTTCGTGTAAGTGTAAACACCGAAGATGCCTCCCGCCTTGAGCTGGGTGAATGCGCTCCGTGCACCGTACGAAAGGCCGCGGTTGACGCGGATCTCGTCCATGAGGCGCGAGGTAAAGCCGCCGCCGAGAACCGAATTCGCGACGAGTAGCGGGAAATAGTCGGGGCTGTTTCGGGGAACCGATACGTTCCCGATCCTGATCTGCGACTGCGTCGCATCGTTCTTGTTGATGACGAAAACCGAGCGTCCCGTCATTTTCGTCGGCGCCAGCGCCGGAATCTCCCTCGCCTTTCCCGCCTCGCCCTTCCAGCCGCCGAATCTCGCCTTGACGAGCCCGAGCGTCTTCGCCGCATCGACGTCGCCGACGATCGCGAGTATGGCTCCCGAAGGAACGTAATGCCTCTTGTAGAACTCGATCGCCTTCTCGCGC
>JAQTVX010000069.1 GCA_028706585.1 Candidatus Krumholzibacteriia bacterium
CGCACCTGCCTGTTTCTCCCTTCGACGATCGTGATCTCGAGCCACGCCGTCGGAATGTTCTTCCGAAATCGGATCGGCGGATTGCGCGGCCAGACGTCCGGCTGCTCGATGAGTCTCGCCTTCGCGGGCAGCGTCGTTCCATCCCGCAGCCGCACGCCCCGCCGCAGACTCTCGAGCGCGGCCCGCACGGGAGCGCCTTCGACCTGCACCAGGTACGTCTTCGCCGTCTTATGCCGCGGATCCGCTATTTGGTGCTGCATGGCGCCGGAGTCGGTCAGAAGCAGCAGCCCTTCGCTGTCGTAATCGAGCCTTCCTGCCGGGTATATTCCGGGAACGTCGATGAAATCGGCGAGCGTCGACCGGCCGGGACGTCCTCCGCTGAACTGGCAGAGCACCCGGAACGGCTTATTGAACAGAATCAGCCTCTGCGCGCGGGGCTTCAAGACGATACACACCAATGTAGAATTCTTTTCCGCTATCGAGCTTCGAGCTTCCCGATCTTTCCTCTTTGAATCCGTGCCGCCTGCAAAGTCCGGAGAGCAGGAGCGGGTCCACGAGGCGAATCACCGGCTCGAGCCGTTTCAGGCTTTCGAAGCCGGTTTCCGACACGTTGCCACCCTCCCTGGCCGGCAGTTGCAGCACCACCGCAAGTATGCCGCGCGACTTGAGCCATTGGGAAGCTTTTTCGATGATCGTCTCCGGATCGACGTATTCCAGAATGAGCGCCGCGTGGATAAAATCAATCGACGCCGGCTCGGGCTCGAACGAGGCGGCATCGCCGCAGACGAGCTCCATAACCGGAATCCTCGCGGCGTGGCGCTTTCGGCAAACGTCGAGGTACTCTCGATTGATATCGACTCCGATGAGACGCCGGATGCGCTCCGGCCGGATGCGTTCGAAACCGTTCCCGGTGGCGCAGCCCAGAACGACCAGCGATTCCGGCTCGAACTCGTCGATGAGCTCGCCGAAGATCCGGCTCAGAAACTGGAGCTGGAGGACCTTGGGGTCGCCCATGTGGCCCTCGTAGTCGATCGCCGGGATCGACAACCACGGATTCGGCTGCTTTCGACGCACATCACTCCGTTCCGCGGGAAAGCCCGGGCCGGCGTTCAATTCATGCCGCCCAGAGCTTCCGACAAAGCGGCCGCCACCAGAATCCTGGCCAGGATGGCCCCCGCCAGGCATACGCCACCGATTATCGCGATCGTCGTCATGACGGTGTGGGGCTCGCATCTCTCGAGAGTCTTGACGTCTTTCCACGGCACCAGGACTGGCGCTTTGATCATGCTGGTTTCATACGGCGAAGGGGGATCCCCGTACGACTTGACCTCGAGGATGATGAGCGTCGAATCGGTGACCGCAAAGCGCTTGAACTCGTAAACGCGATCATCCTTTGTCATGAGCCGATAGGTCTCTTTCTTGCCCGCGTCGGTTTTCCTGTAATCGGTCTCCGGCACCGGCACGAGCTTCTCGCAGGACGTGTCGACGAGAAACGCCAATCCGCCGAGCAGCGCCCAAAGCGCACCTCTGCTTCTAATGCGGGCTATCATCATCGGCCTCTATGCATCGAGCTTCTTCAGGATATCGTCGCACCTTTGATTTACGAGTTTCATGTACTCATCGACGAAGTTCCCGGATGGAAGGAGGGGCCGTTCGAGCTCGGCCGCCGTCGCAGCCGAGAGCCGCGAATGCTCCACCACCTCCCTGCCCGCTTTTCGCAGAACCTCCCTGTAGTTACTCACGAGCGACTGCAGATCGGGCGCCGGAGCGCTCAGCAGCGCCCCGGCCTCCCGATAGATCTCCGCTATCACCTCGGCGTGAATGTTCCTCGAGAGTCTCCTGAAAAGCAGCCGCAGCACCTGAAAGTGGCTCTGCTGGGGAAACCCGCAGTTCGAGATGACGGCGATCTTAGCCGGCTTGTCGTGCCGCCTTACGTGCCGGCATTCGCCGTTCTCGTCCTTCTCCCAATGCGCATCGGCGATCGGGATGAGCCGATCCATGAAATTCTTCATGAGCCCCGTGACGTTGTCCACGTACACGGGCGTCGCAAAAACGACAACGTCCGAGGCTGCGAACTTCTCCAGGAGCTCGTCCATGTCGTCGCGCTGAGCGCATCTTCCGGGCGTTTTCATCCAGCATGCATTGCAGGCCTTGCAAGGGCCGATCTTCTTCCTGGAGAGGAAAACGTTCTCGATCTCCGCTCCGGCCTCCCTCGCCCCCGCCAGAAATGCCTCCACCATCACGTTCGTGTTTCCGCGCTCCGCCTTCGGGCTGCCATTGAACGCCGTTATTCTCATGCTGCCTATCCTTTCCTCATGTCACACTCACAATCTTGCTACAGCTAGAATGCCTGCGCAAGCTCCATAATGGAATAGTTTCTCTATACCCGAATTTTTCCGTTCCCTTTCACCATGAAGTTGATTATATTTTTGACGGCCCTTGAATTAGGGCTCGCACGCGTAAGGTAACCGATCCGCCCATTATTGATGTAGATAGATTTCCCGAAAGTTGAGCCATGAGGATTATTGTAGCCACAATAATAGCGGCTCTCTGCAGCCATTCCGCGATGGCCGCGCCGGACAGGTACGTCCTCAAGGGCTCCTTGCTGAGCGTCGCCATCAATCTCTCAACAGGCGCGATCGCGGATTTCCAGGATTTGCGCACGGCCGACTCATCGGCGGTCTTTGGCTCCAACGATAGCGTTCTGCGAATCGCCGCGGGGGAGTACGCGCCCATAGGTTTTTCGATCGTCAGCGCCGATTCGGCCTCCGTCACGATGTCTTCTTCCTCGTTTCAGGGCCAGAGCTCCAGCCTCCCCATTCGCACAACGATCAAGTACAGCCTGATAGGCAGCCGGCTGAACGTAGACTACTGCTTCGAAGCCCTGGAAAGAATCGAGATGACCGACGGCCTCGACGTCAATATCGCGTCATCCGCATGGGACACACTGATCATACGAAATCATTTCGCTCGGGAGAATGCCGTCATATTCGGCCAGGCGAATGGCCTCCGCCGGCGCGCGCTGAATCAGGTCTACGAGCTGCGAAACACACGCAGGATTCTCAGTCTTGTCTTCCCGAATCCGTACCAGAGCCTGGCTACGATCTCGAACTCGGGGGCGCACTCATGCGCGTTTCGGTGGCACATCCTCGTCGCCACGCCTCCTCCGGAAGCCGTCGATCCGAAAGGTCCGGCGCTCGCCTCCGTTCTATCGGAGGGCGTGAAGCTGAACAGGCAGATCGAGCTGGTCGTCGGCCATCCGGAGCAGGAGCTCGAAGGAATTTCGAGCCCGCTCGCGTATTTCTCGCCGTTCCCGAACGGCTACGATCAGGTGATCGCCATGACGTTCGACGACATACCGTTCGGGCGCTGGATCACGATCAACAAGGACATCGATCCGAACAAGGCCAGGGAGGAGTACCTGCTCCAGCTTCTCACGGACCATCCCAGAATGAAGATGGGATGGATAATCCTCCCTGATGCGATTTTCTCCAATGCGGATCTGACGACTCCGGATTATCCGTCTGGACAATGGTGGCTGGCCCACGGCACCCACCGCATTTCCAGGTACGCCCCGGAGGAATTCAAGCAGTGGCTCCGAAATATCGACCGCGACAGCGTCGTTTACGGATACGAGGATCGCGTTCATCTCGGCTGCCACGGTCTTCACCATACTCCGGAGACGAACTTCTCGGGCTTCGAGTTCCAATCGTACAATCCGGCATCCGACGACAGCACAATATCGGCGATCATGAATGAATATTCGCTCCTTGGGCTCTCCGCAAATTCACGCAGATGGATGCGATTCCCCGGTTTCCACTTCAGCCGCTCGGTTATCGACGCGCTGATCAAGCACGGCTTCGTTCTTTTCGATTACTGGGGCATATACACGAAGCTCCCCTGGATGCTGTTCTATTCCGAGTACGGCCGGATCTGGGGCATCGGCACCCAATGGGAGGGCGACACGCCGAGCACGTTCCAGGACATGGACAAGATCTTGAGCGCGGGATGGCTCTGTCATACGGCCGGCCACCCAGTCCAGTGGTTTAACGGCGACTCGGCGCAGGCCTACGAACCGATCAACAAGATATTTCAACAGGCGGAAGGCAAGTATCTGAACCTGGGATACATGTTTCCCGATGAGGTCGGCAGCTTCGCCAACGAGACGTACGATATCCATGATATCTCGATCGAGATCGGGGCGGATGCATTCGTCGTTTGCTTCAGCGGCGCGGCGACTTCGGGACAGACCCTTATGCTCGAATGGCCCGACAGCATTCCGCGCCCCACGAGCGCGACGGTCGACGGCGTCAAAATACCGAGGATCGAAAAGCGGGGACGGAGGATCGTCCTTAAGCTGCCTGCGCTCTCGGACGGGAATCACATCGTGAGGACCCCGACTTCGTTCGGCGATCTCTTCGCGGCGCAGCCCATGACCCCCTCTTTCGTGCTGCGGCAGAACTTTCCGAATCCCTTCAACGGAGGCACCACGATCGGCTATGAGCTGCTCAAGACCGCTCGCGTCAAGCTCGCCGTGTACAACGTCGCGGGTGAACGGGTGGCCACGCTCGTGGATGAAACGCAGCTCCTCGGAAGCTACACGGTGAAGTGGAACGGCCTCACCGGCGCCGGCAGGCCGGCGGCCAGCGGGATATATTTCTGCCGGATTCAGGCCGGAGAGCATACCGGCGTGCGCAAGCTCGTGCTCTTGCGTTAATGATGCTTACCCAACCTTGCCGTCTCCGTCTATATCCAACTTGTTGATCTCCTCGAGCTTCTTCACGAGGGCCCGCAGCGTGTCTTGCGTAGCCGCGAGCCGGTCCTCGAGATGCTTCACCCGATCATCGATGGAATCCGAACTCCGCTTCTGGCCGTACATCAGTCCTGTCTGCACGATTTCCCACAGAATGCCCATGTCTGTCCTCCATTCATTGTTTCAACAAAGGCCGCGGCGCCAACGCGCGTTCATCGCGGGCGAAACCCGGGCATGCCGAAGACCACCCACAAAACGGCCGCATGGATCGCGAACCCCGCGATGATCGCCAGGGCAAAAACGCGCGGCGACATGAAGCGCCGCAGGCGAAAGATAAGAACCGCACCCAATGGAATATAGAGCGCCAGTCCCGTCCACATCCCCGGGACGTAGCGGCGCGCCGCCGCGCTCACCGCAACATGACACACGCCATTGGCCAAAAGGATTGTTCCGCCGCTGATCAACGTCCAGCGCCAGAACTCCCGGCGCCGGGCGGCCCAGGTTGCGGCAACGATCAATGCAAGGCCGACGAGGTTGCTTCCGAAGAAGCTGGCGACCGTGAACCGAATGCCTTCATGGGCGAGAACCCACTCCGCAAGGCCGCGGCCGCCATACGCCTCTTCGAGCACGTGGAAAACGTATGCCGCGCTCAGCAACCAGACCCATCTCCCGATGAATCCGCTCTCGCGTTGTATGCGGGCTGAGTTTGTTTGTCTCTGCACTGGATTCACTCTTCCGCTTCCCGGATCGCCTGGCGCCCGGCTTTCGCCCGCCCCCTGATGCGCTTCGCCTCGAGCCGTCTCTTGCGCGCGGCCGCAGTGGGCCTCGTTCTGCGCCGCACCGCGGGCCTCTCACAGGCGCGCCGTATCAGAGCGATCAGCCGTTCCACCGCGTCGTTCCGGTTCGCCTCCTGCGTCCGGTGCCGCCGGGCGAGGATCGCGACGACGCCGTCCTCCCCTGCTTTCTTTCCCGCGAGGCGCAGAAGCCGCTCCCGCGCCTCCCCGATCAGCGACGGCGACCGGCCTGCGTCGAAGCGCAGCCGAACAGCGGTCGCAACCTTGTTCACGTTCTGTCCCCCGGGGCCGGAGGAGCGGATGAACTCGAAGCGAAGCTCGGATTCATCAATGGCGACTGTGCGGTTCACTCGAATCATATGCTAGATGGACAACGCCGCGTCTATTGCGGCCCATTCCAGCTTTCGACCCTTCCATTCTCATCGAATGTAACGCTGCAATATCCTCCGTACGACCTCGAATAGTCCCATACCTCGAGATATGAATTCATGGGAATGTCGTCGGGCTCACCCAAGAGCTCTCTCACGTCCGCCTTCGTCATGCCCATTCTCAATTCTCTCCAATTGGCTCCCATGTTCGGACCCGGCACCGTCGGCGCGACCGGCCGCCCGGAGAGCCTCGATATCTCGATCTCCAGCTGGCTTATGCGCGCCTCGAGAACCTTGATCCTGGCCTCGAGCTCGGCAATCTTCTCGGCAAGAATCTTGTTCGGCCCGTCGTGCGCGCACAAAGCGCCGGACAGGATCAAGACAATCAAGCACGCCGCGGCCACAATTCTGGAAGATCTCATTGGACTCCCTCCATGGCGTTTATTAGATGTGGTTCGCCTTTTCTGGTCGGCTCGCCTCGTCGGACGATTTGGACAGGAGCCACAGCTTGGCTTCGGGGATATCGTTGAAGAAGCGTATATGGAATCCGCGACTTACCGCAACCAACTCATAGAACGAATACGAGCTTTCGTTTTCCTTCAAATCGATGATGGCCGACTTCAGCGCTTGCGCCTCGAGCGGGGTTTCTCCAACGAGGGAATAGATATATGCCATGCCGACGCGGCCTTGGAGCTCGCGGACGTCGATGAGCAGCTTCTTTGCCCTCGATTTCGCCGCCACCTCCACAATCTGCTCCGAGATCGCTTTCAGGTTGCGCTCGGAGCCGTCTCCGGAGAGGACCAACACGAGAATATCTCCATCCAGCGACGTGGAAACGTTGAAGTCCATTGCTTTCATCCTTTCAGAGGCAGCATATCGTCGGCAGATGGGCTGCCTCCCTCCTCATGAACCACTCGGGCATGTGCGCTTGCATTATATTCCTAAATGCCAGGCCGAACGACAAAGAAATGAAATCCGCGGTCGCCGGCATCGAGTAGACTCCGACATTCTCGGCCGAATAGCGCGGCGGAGGCGATACGTCCGCGCGCACATCGGGACCGGCGATCGAACAGATCATTGCAGAGGCGCAAATGGCCGCAACGATTCTCTTCACGGCAAAACCGATGTCACTTCCTCGTTTCGAAGATCAAGAGATACGGCATCGCAGAATGCTTCTGCCGATCCTTGAAGTTCTTGAACTTCTCGTTGTTCAACAGAACGGCGTACGTCTTACCCGGCTCGAGCTTCACCGGCAAGATAAACGTGCGCTGATCCCGATCGTACTTCGGATCGCCGGCGATCGCGGGAAACGTCTCCTTCGACAGATTGACGCACGACCAGCCCCCATCGAGCATGTCTTTGCTGAACGTCACCCTGATCTCCGCGAGAGCCGGATCGACTCCCACGGAGCCGGATTCCGGAATCGTCCTGACGACCACCGGCGGCATGCCCTGAATGGAGATATCCGTCGCATGCGCGAAGGACGCGAACACGCAGACTGCGAGAGTAAGGCCCGCGAGACATTGTGCTCTCATCGAACCCTTCATTAGGCGCACCTCCCTGGAGTTGGGTACGGCCCTCAGTCGACGATGAAGAGCGCGGCTCCGATCTCCGTGAACGAGCGATGCGGCTCCGCATCGTCAGCGACTTGATAGCTCATGCCCGGCGTGAGAACGTGCTTTCGGCCATCCTTGAGCTCTATGTGCAGCTCGCCGTCGAGACACAAGAGAATATGCCCTTTCGTGCACCAGTGGTCGGCCAGGTACCCGGGCGAATAATCGACCATGCGCACGCGGATGCCGCCGAAGTCCTGCGTGCGCCAGTAGGCCGCGCCCGTCTGGCCCTTATGCTCGACTCGCTCCACGGACGACCAGTCGGTTATTCCAAAGGGGATGTTGACCATTCGCATGACGATTCCTCCGCTGAGTTGAACGACGACTGTTTCCTATGTCGCCATCTTGATCGCGGCAAGCCTCTTGATCTCTTCGACATCGCCCCGGTTACGCACCTCGATCCGAACGCCACGGCCCTCTGCATACTGCCGCGCATCATCTATGAGCTTCAGCACCGAATCGGACAGCCGGCTCTCGTGCGCGGCTCGCACGGCCTTCTCCCCGAGCGCGAAAGAGACGAGAAAATGACCTGCGCATGGCGTCATATACAGAATAGTCCGTTTCTTCTGCTTCACACGGAGCCCCCAGCCGTAGTTCTTCCCGGGGAAATGCCAGTCTTCGGTTAGAGGCTCATACTCCGATGCGAGATACGTCAGCAGGTCGCCCCACAGAGCACTCGCTTTCCCCAGTGTTTTCGACAGGGTCTCCTGGTTCGGCCTGCTTGATTTGTCATCAAGCGCACTCAAGGCCATTCCAGCATCACAGCCCCTTCAGAGTCTCTTCAACTTTCTCCAGGGTCATCGACGTGCAAAAGTCCTCGACAACTCGTGTGTACAATACGTCGGGGCTGAGCAGGGCACGTTCAACCATCACGGCGACAAGATCGCGATCCAGTGCCCCATAGTAAGTCGCGAGCACACAGCCCGTGGCGCTCAGTCCACAGAGAAACACAGCGTTGCAGCCGTCATCCCGAAGTACTTTCTCAAGATCCGTTTTCGTAAATGAACTGGGGTAGTTCTTGATGATCATCGGATCGTCATCTTTGATGTCCACTGTCTTGGGAAACTCGAAAGGCTCCGTGCCCGGCTTGGGGCCTTGTTCCG
>JAQTVX010000070.1 GCA_028706585.1 Candidatus Krumholzibacteriia bacterium
ACAAAAAGGGCATCAAAGAAGGGGACACGGAAACCGATTACAACAGGCTCCAGGTGGACATTCAGACCAAGTTCTAGGTGGAATGCAAGCGAAAGGAGAATGAGATGAAACGATTCGGAAGCACTCTCGCGGGCATCGTGCTGATGACGCTCGTATGCACGGCCTTAACGCCGGCCGTCGGCTTCGGGCAGGCGAACAAGATCATCGTGGACGGTTCGACGACCGTCGGCCCGATCGCGAAAGCGTTCGCGGAGTATTACATGTCGAAGAATCCAGGAGTCAATATCACGGTGAGCGAGTCCGGTAGCGGAAACGGTGCGAAATCGCTCATCAACGGCACGTGCGACATCGCCGACATGTCGCGTTTCATGAAGGACGAGGAGTTCAAGGCGGCAGTCGAAAAGGGCATATTCCCGGTCGCCACCGTGGTCGCCGTGGACGGAATCGCGGTCATCGTACATCCGAGCTGCCCGATTCAGAATCTCACGGTCGACAACATCCGTGACGTCTATACGGGCAAGATCACGAATTGGAAGGAGCTCGGCGGTCCGAACGTCGCCATCGTGCTCATCAGCCGCGATACGAACAGCGGGACGTACGAAAGCTTCGAGAACCTCGTGCTTAACAAGCAGAAGATCTCCGACAGGGCGGAGTACGTGGGCTCGAACGGCGCGATTCGCGAGCGCGTGCAGAGCACGCCCGCGGCCATCGGTTACGTCGGTCTCGGCTTCGTCGACAAGACCGTAAAGGCGCTCAAGGTCAACGGCATCATGCCGGACAATTCCACCGTGACGAGCGGCACGTACCCGATTGCGCGGCCGCTCTTCATGTTCACGAACGGCTACCCGAAAATGGGGAGCCGGCTCTATACGTTCTTGAACCTGTACCTCACTCCGAAGGGACAGGAAATCATTCAAGCGATCGGCTTCGTGCCGGTAACAAAGTACTGATGCAGGATCAGCTAGTCATAAGCAAGGGCGCCAGGCGCTTCAGGCGCCTGGGCGCTCTTCTCGGTCACGCGCTTATCGTGGCGCTCGCGTCGAGCTCCATCGTCGCGCTACTGTTCATCTTCTACTTCATCGTTCGCGACGCGGTGCCCTTTTTCAGGCTGGAGGGCTTCAAGGAGTTTTTCTGTAGCACGCACTGGTATCCATCGCGGGAGCCGGCCGAATTCGGTGCGCTCTCGATATTCGTGGGGAGCGCGCTCGTGACGCTAGGCGCCTCCATCGTCGCCGTGCCGCTCGGAGTGCTCGCCGCGCTGTGCCTGAGCGACATTCTGCCTTTTGCGCTTCGACAAGTGGTGAAGCCGATCATCGAGATGCTCGCGGCCATCCCGTCGGTGGTCTACGGATTTTTCGCCCTCGTCGTGCTGGCGCCGCTCATCCAGGCCCACGGGGGAAGCGTGCTCGCCGCCGGGGCGTGGATGGTGCTCGCGCCGATCGGGCTCGTCGCCGTCGCCGTAGGGGGCGACGCCGCCTCCGCGAGGCTCCCGCGCCGAATGAGAACGTCCGGCAGGATCGTCTCATGGGTGATCCTGGCTGGCATCGCCGCCGGTGCGCTCGTCGTCTTGACCGGCGCTCTCAATCGTCTCGTTGTATCAACGGGTACCAACGCCCTCAACGTCTCGATCGTTCTCGGCATCATGGCGCTTCCCACGATCGTGAGCGTGTCCGAGGATGCCCTGAACTCGGTGGGGCGCGAGCTCAGGGAGGGAAGCTATGCGCTCGGTGCCACTCGCGCGGAGACGCTGCTCAAGGTCGTCGTTCCCGCGGCGCGGAGCGGGATCCTGGCCGCCGTGATACTCGGCGTCATGCGCGCCGTCGGCGAGACGATGCTCGTATGGATGGCCTCGGGGAATTCGGCCAGAATACCGTCGCCGTGGTTCAACTTCCTGGAGCCCGTGCGAACGCTCACCGCGACGATCGCGGGCGACATGGGAGAGGCCGACCAGGTCACAGGCTCCGCGAGATACCACGTGCTCTTCGCCATGGCGCTGTGCCTCCTCGCCTTTGCCTTCGTCATGAATGTCGTGAGCGAATACGTGATGCGCCGCTCCCGAAAGATGAGGGGGTGACGTGATGGAGCACCGGACGCGAACGTTGTTCAACCGTTCGTTCTCATTCGTGAGCATCGCTTCGATAGTGCTCATGTCTCTTTCCCTCGTCGTTCTCCTCGGCCCCATATTCATCAAGGGCTCGGGGGCTTTCGTCTTCCGCGGCACGGTTGAGCACCGAAAGCTGATGCTGGACAGATTCGGCCGCGGTGACCGCGAGGCCGTCGGGATCGAAGCCGCTCGAGCCGATGCGGCGCGAAAACCGATATACGATTCTCTCGAGCGGTTCGACGCCTTGCTCGAGGAGGGCGACCCCGAGCTTCGCTCGAAATACGCGGCCGATTTCGAGGAGTTGAAGGGGCTCGTTCAGGAGCTCTTAGGGCCTGCGCCAGGCGCCCCCGAGCCGGCGCTCCTCCGCCAGCAGTACGGGCAAACCCGCTGGGATCGAGCGAAGATCAAGCTGCACGAAATCCTTTTCGTCGAGGAGTACGACTATTCGGATCCCACGAAGATGGGCGTCAAGATCCTGAAGCCGCGCGTCGATCGTTTCAAAGGCACATCCCTGGAGCCGGTCTTCGGTCAGCTCGAACGGGGAGTTGTGTACATGATGCGGCCCCGTCTCACATGCTACTCCCGGTTCCTGTTCGATGAATCCTACGATTCCCATTTCTTCGGAGGGATTTGGCCGGAGATGCTCGGAACGATCTACCTCGCCCTCGGCGCGATGCTCTTCGCCGTCCCTCTCGGGATCATAACGGCCATATATCTCGCCGAGTATTCGGGAGAAGGGCATTTCGTGAGTTTCCTGCGCACGTGCATCAGCTCGCTGGCGGGGGTGCCGAGCATAGTCTTCGGGCTTTTCGGTCTCGCGTTCTTCATCAATACAATCAAGATTTCCCCATCCAAGAGCGTGCTCGCGGGCGCCATGACGCTCGCGATTCTGGTGCTCCCGACCGTGATTCGCGCCTCGGAAGAGGCGATCAAGGCCGTTCCAGCGACCTACAAGGAAGCGGCGATGAGCCTCGGCGCGAGCAAGTGGAGGACGATTCTCACGGTGATTCTCCCGGCCGCCCTCCCCGGAGTGCTCACCAGCGTCATCATCAGCATGGGAAGGGCCGCGGGAGAGACGGCGCCGATCATCTTCACCGCCGCAGTGAGCGTGGGAAAGCCGCTGGCCGTCTGGCAAACGCTGACGCAGCCGACGCCGGCGCTGTCCTGGAACATTTACAATCTGGCGACGGAACATCAGGCGGTCGACGAGATAAGGCACGTCCAGTACGGCATGGTCCTGACGCTGGTCATGCTCGTCCTGATTCTGAATCTGAGCGCCATCCTAGTGCGGGCCCGAATATCGAAACGGCTGAGGGCGTAGCGGGCCGTACCGTATGGGACGCCGGACCTGGAGGAAACAGTGAATAACGAACGCAGAGATTTCAATGCCCCGCTCGCCAAGCCGTCCGCGAAGGCGCGTGCGGATGCATCCGGGCCGAGAGGGATGCCCCTCATCCGGGCGAAGGATTTTTCTGTCTTCTACGGCTCGAAAGCCGCCGTCGACAGGGTGACATTCGACATACAAGCCGGAAAGGTGACCGCCATCATCGGGCCGAGCGGATGCGGGAAGAGCACCTACCTTCGAGCTGTCAACCGCATGAACGATCTCATTCCTGGCTGCTGCACCAGCGGGATTCTGAGCCTCGAGGGGCAGCATCTCTACGCGAGCGACGTCGACGTGGTCGCTCTCCGGAGAATGGTCGGCATGGTGTTTCAGAAGCCGAATCCGTTCCCGAAAAGCATATTCGACAACGTTGCGTTCGGACCGCGCATTCACGGCACGGTCAATCAAGGCGAGCTCGGCGATATCGTCGAGCGGAGCCTCAGGCGCGCGGGGCTCTTCGAGGAGGTCAAGGATCGCCTCGGCGACAACGCACTCGGTCTCTCCGGGGGGCAGCAGCAGCGCCTGTGCATCGCGCGCGCCATCGCGGTGAATCCCAAGGTGCTCCTCATGGACGAGCCGGCCTCGGCTCTCGATCCGCGCTCGACGACCCGCATCGAGGATCTCATCGGCGAGCTCAGGGGCGCCTATACGATCGTCATCGTCACGCATAACATGCAGCAGGCGGCCCGAGTCTCCGATATGACCGCTTTCTTTTACGAGGGACGTCTGGTAGAGTTCGGGGATACGGAAGAGATATTCACGAGGCCGAGGAAGAAAGAGACCGAAGACTACATAACCGGGCGTTTCGGATGATGCAGCAAAGGACGGTATGAACCATGTCGAAACACATGGAGCGCGAGATAGACTATCTCAAGAAGCGGATCCTGGCGCTGAGCGCCACGGTCGAGGATAACGTATACAAGGCGGTGCAGGCGCTGACGGAGCGGAATTCGGCTCTCGCCGAGGAGATAATAAGCTCGGATCCGGACATCGATCAGACCGAGGTGACGATCGAGGAGGAGTGTCTCAAGGTGTTGGCGCTCCATCAGCCGGTCGCAGTCGATCTGCGTTTCATCATTGCCATTCTCAAGATCAACAGCGATCTGGAGCGCATGGGCGACCTCGCGGTCAATATCGCGGAACGGGCCATGTTCCTCGCGACGCGGGAGGCCCCGGGCATTCCTCTCGATCTTCCTCTCATGGCCGAGAGAACGAAGGCGATGATGAAGAAGAGCCTCGATGCCCTGATCAATCAGGACGCGAAGCTGGCGTACGAAGTCCTCGAGGCCGATGACGAGGTCGACGCGATGAACCGGGAGATGTATCAAAAGATACAGGATGGAATCCGGATGAAGCCCGACAAGCTCGAGAGCCTCATTCACCTGCTTTCGTGCTCCAGGCACCTCGAGCGCATCGCCGACCACGCGACGAACATCGCCGAAGACGTGATCTACATGATCGACGGCGTCATCGTGCGCCACCGCGCCGAGGATTACCGCTCGCAAGTGTGAGCGCGGCTAATCCTCGAGAACGAATATGACCCGCATCGTCACGCGGAACTCGACGATCTTGTTGTTCTCGACGTGAGCGGTTTGCTTGATGACTTCGAAGCCCGTGATTCCCCTGAGAGTCTTGCTGGCGCGCTTGAAGCCGCCGAGCGCGGCGTCTTCCCAGCTTTTCGTGGAAGAAGCGACGACCTCGGTTACTCGTGCTACTGCCATGTGAGCCCTCCTTTGTTCAACGCCGCCATCATATCATGCGATGCGTCAGAAATCCACTCGCGTGCCGATCATGAACCGCGCGCCCGGCGCGGCGTAGCCGGCGACCTCGTCGTAACGCTCGTCCAATATGTTCTGCATCTTGCAGTAGACCTCGTTCGAATCTCCGGCCCGATACGTGAAAACGGCGTCGACTGTCGTGTAGGCCGAGGCGAAGTGCTCTCCGAGCGGTCCTCCGAAGTCGTTATCCAGCCTCGCGCCGACGCGGGACGCGGAGAGAAGCACGTCGAAGGAGTCCAGCCGGTATGCCACACTGCCGCCGCCGGTGTGCCGCGGCCTGCGCAGGAGCTCTTCGCCCGTTGCGCAGTCCTCGGTGCGGGTGAACGTGTAATAGCCCTGAATGATCACGTTCTCGATAGGGCGTATGGACGACTGGATCTCGACTCCGCTGCTCCGCGCCTCGGCGACGTTGTCCGCGAGCCACGTAATCGGGTTGGAGGAGATCATGTTCCGATACGAGTTGTAGAAGTAAGCCATCTCGAATGACGCGCGGCGACCCACGAGCTCGTGCCGAAAGCCGGCGTCGAATCCGGTCGTCTTCTCCGGCTCGAGGTCGGCATTGCCGTAGCCGGGGTAGTAGAGCTCGTTGAGGCTCGGTGCCCTGAAGCCGGTTCCCACCGATCCCTTGATGACGGTTCCGAGCCGCGGAACGGGATACGCGAGCGAGAGCTTGTACGTCGCCACGGTTCCGAATTCGCTGTGATCGTCGACTCGTAAGCCGGCGGATGCAGTCGGCAGGCCCTTGAAGTCGGATATCGCGTTCGCGAACACGCCGAGATTGCCGACCCTGTCATCGAAGCTCGTCGTTCCGTACGCGGAGTAGCCGCTGTTCGTTGTCCGCTCGTCCTTCCATTCGGCGCCGGATATCAGCCAGGCCTCGTCGGAAAACCGGATATCGTTCTGCCAGGCGACGCTCTTGACGCGCGAGTTGATCTCCGAGAAGCCGTCGCCTATGAAGTAGCCCGTGTCGAGCTCGTCGACCGGATCGTCCCATGTGATTTCGCGCGACAGGAAGGATGTCCGCAGGGAGTAGCTCCAGGCGCCGCAGACATGATGCAGATACGAGGCGGAGACGAAGAATTGCCCGCCGCTCTGCTCGGCGTTCGGATCGGGCGCGAATCTCTGTCCGCTCAGCCCGTTGTCTTTCTCGCCGTATCGAAGGCTCAGCGAGACGTCGGAGGCGGCGGTCATCGGACTCGAAACGGATCCGGAGAAGGCCACGTTCTTGTAGAAGTCGTTATCCCGGAGCCCGTCGGATCTCGCGCCCGAAAGCGTGTATGAGTAGCGGTATGACCCGTTGCCGCCGCAGAGCGAGATGGCGCTCTCGGCACTGCGATAGGAGCCTCCAGCGAGCGACGCGCTCCGCTTCGCGCCTTCGCCCCCGGCGCTCGTGATAATGTTGACGACGCCGCCGATGGCGCTCGAGCCGTACAGTATTCCGTGCGGCCCGCGCACGATCTCTATGCGCTCGATGTTGTCGGTGGACAGCTCGGAGAAATCGAACGCTCCTGTCGTGGGATCGTTGAGCGGCACGCCGTCGAGCATTACGAGACAATGGTTGCTATTGGCGCCGCGCATGAAAAGGCTCATGGCCTTGCCCGGGCCCCCGGACTGAATGACGTTCAATCCGGCGACCGATCGCAGGAGCTCTCCGATGCTCTCCGCGTGGCGCTGCTGGATGTCGCTCTTCGATATGACCGTGATGAAGCTCGCCGTTTTGTCGGCGGGCCATGCGATGCGGCTCGCCGTCACGAGGATCTCCGGACCCTGGTAGATCTTCTCTTCCGGATCGGCACCGGATGACACGGCGGGGGCGATGAGCATAATGATGCCCAACGCGATGGATACCTGAGCTGGCCTGGGAGTGTGCATGTCGCTCCTTCCTCTCGTTCCTCGAAGAGGATCGTTTTGTGGATTCTCCAGGCAGGTCTCCTGACTTGTGGCTCAATCGCCGCCGCCCCCTTCCCAGCGCAGGGCGCCAGTGGTTTCGGGCGGGAGGCTCGCCATTCACAGTGGCGGGTCCGTGAGGGATTCGCACCCTCTTCCCTGTTCGGCTCCTCGCGAGCACCTGAAGATATTTTGCAATGGGATCCTAAGAGACGGGCGCGAGCGTGTCAATCGTAAAATGGCCATTGACAAATTCGCGAATGCGAGCTATTATTTAAATGGTTAGTTAAACTAAAAGGATGGTTGATAGTGAATTCTTCCCTGCAAAAACCGAGCTCCCGAACCAGAATTCTCGAGGCCGCGGCGGATGAGTTCATACAATATGGCCTCTCCGGAGGGCGGGTCGACCGAATCGCCAAGAGAGCTCGCGTCAACAAGGCCATGATCTACTACTATTTTTCCTCCAAGGATAACCTCTACCAGGCCATAATCGATGCACACCTCGGCCGTCTGGGGGACGAATTACAGGCGAGCATCGACGAGAGCGCCGGTCTCGAGGAGAACCTTCTGGCCATTTCCCGGATCTACCTGAGAGTATTGACCGAGAACTCCCGCTATCTGCCGATCATGCTCCGCGAGCTGGCCGCCGATGACAGCACATTCCGGAAATCCCTGGAGCGGATGGTCTCCGAGCGCAGCCTTCCCGAACGATTCCTGGCCATGCTGGAGGAGGGTAAACGATCCGGGCGGTTTCGCGACTGCGACAATCGCCAGGCCGTGATATCGTTCATGGGCATGAATCTCTTCTATCTGCTGCTTGCGCCCATCGTCAATTCAATCTGGAAAATCGGGAATGAGGAGGAGTTTCGTGAAAAGCGTCCGCGCGAGGTGGTCGAGCTGTTCATGCGCGGCATCGAAAGGCGTGATAGCAATGTGGGGTAGATCACCGGGAGCGCGCGTGCTCCTCGCGGCAATAGCGGCCCTTGCGATCTCGGAGCGAGCGTCAGCGGCGGAGCTGTCGTTGAGCAATGCCGTCAAGATGGCTCTGGCGCATGAGTACCGCATCAAGGCCGCGGCGGGGGATTCGGCCGCGGCGGAATACCGTCTCCAGGCGGCTCGCGCCCTTCGGTTTCCGACTCTATCGCTGGACGCTCGCTCCTACTACGTGAGCTACGTGCCGGAGTTCAGCCTGCTGTCCCACACGCTGGAGCTCGGGGTGCATGAGAACTCCCAGGCGGATCTCCTGCTTTCCGTTCCGCTGTACACGGGCGGCCGATTGTCGAATTCGATCGCGATTGCCGAAGAAACCAGCCACGCCGAATCCGCCCGTCTCGAGACGGAACGAATGGCCGTCGCGGCCGCCGCCCGGGGGGCCTATCTGAACCTGATGCTGGCGTCCTCCGCCGTCGACATCGCGGATGCCTCGCTGAAGCGCCTCGCCATTATCC
>JAQTVX010000071.1 GCA_028706585.1 Candidatus Krumholzibacteriia bacterium
GGCACCTTGATATCGGCGCCTCTGGTGATCTCTTCCCACGCCTTGTCGGCGCCGAAGACCCAGAAAAAGACGATCATCTCTATGAGCGCGAGCAGCACCACTCCGAATGTGCCGGCCCAGAAGTCGAGCTCGTCCATGAATCCGCGCGCGAGGAAGAAAATGACGAGATTCGAGGCTGCGAAGGCGAAGATCGACATGACGTTCACCGCCCTTTTTCTCGTCCAGCCGAGCTCGTCCATGAAAAACGTTACGGCGGGCAGCGTCAGCGCCACCGAGGAAGTTACGCCAGCGATGAACAGGAGAAAGAACCACATGAAACCGAAGATGTTTCCGGCGGGCAGATGCTGGAACACGATCGGCATCGATTGGAATGCGAGGTTGAAGGAGCTTCCCTGGGCGATTGCCTGTGTCGCCGCCACGCCGAAGAACGCGCACGCGATCGGGATGGCGATAGTCCCTCCGCAGATGACCTCGCAGAACTCGTTCGTGCTGGCCGTTGCGAGCCCGGCGAGCGCGATGTCGTCGTCCCTCTTGAGATAGCTCGAGTACGCCTGGATGGCGCCGAAGCCCACGCTGAGCGTGAAGAATATCTGCCCGGCGGCCGCGAGCCAGACCTTCGGATTTCCGAGCGCCCCGAGGTCCGGGTTCCAGATGAAGCCCAGCCCCTTGAGGACGCTCTGGTCCGGGTTGGAGGGGTCAGGCGCTCCCAGCGTGAGCACGCGCACTACCAGGACGATCGCCATGACGATGAGGAGCGGCATGCCGACGTTGGCGAGACGCTCGATTCCGCCCCGGATGCCGCGCCGGAGCACGTAGTAATTGAGCGCCGCCGTGGCGAGGAAAAAGGCGTAGCCCCAGTACAAGCCGTTGAAGTATTCGTTGCGCGCGATTCCCTGGTAGCCGTGCAGGAATCCGCCCATCGTCTCCTGCGTCGTGGCGCCGTTGTATTTGCCGACCAGGGAGAAAAATGCGAACCCGAGCGTCCACGACTCGACGCAGATGTAGTAGATCAAGACGGTTATCGGAAGCAGGAGACCGATGACGCCGAGATACTTCGCCGCGGGATTGCGCCACAGGTGATGGAAAATGCCGGGCATTGTTCCGTGCCCGTACTGGCCGCCGTATCTGCCCAGCGAAAGCTCCGTCCACATGAGCGGTATGCCGACGAGAAGGAGAGCGATGAAATAGGGGATCATGAAGGCGCCGCCGCCGTTGCTCGCGGCCTGCACGGGGAACCGCAGGAAGTTGCCGAGGCCCACGGCGTTCCCGGCGAGAGCCAGGATCAAGCCGATCTTCGTTGCCCAGCGTTCTCGTTCCATCCATTCCTCCCTTTGGATGCATGCATGGGCCGCGATCGAGGGCCGCGGCGCCGTTCATCGCCTCTTGAGCTTCGCCGCGATTTCCTTGATCTCTTTCGACATCGCCTGGAAATGGCTTCCCTCCCAGTAAATCCTGCGGCATGAAGGGCAGCGGTGGAATCGGTGGAAGGACTTCTCGACGTGCGGCGGAACCTCGCCCTTTACGGCCTCCTCCGGTTCCTCGATGAGAAGCGCGTTGCATTCCAGGCACCGTGTGAACGGCTCGAAGCCGGGGGTGTCCCCGGTAGCCGCGAACAGCTCGACGATCTGCTCGTTGACGTCATCCGAGATGAGAATCACCGGCTTCGGGCCCGGCCGGTCCCCCATGTTTCGCGCCCGCGTGACGGCGCACCTTCCCTCTTTGGCCGCGTTGAGCAGGAATCTGCCGCTCTCTCCTTCGGGATTCAGCGCCGCATCGTATCCGACGAGCCGCATCTTGACGCACAGCTTGCCGAGCATCCGATCGAAGAGAAAAGAGCGCTTTTTCTGCTTCATGACGCATCTCCTTTTTCGCTTGACAGCATATCAGATTGCGGGGAATATGGAAAAGCTCGAAAGTGCGCGAACAGTCGATATGGTTGGGATTTATGTGGAGATGGAGGTGAGACAGCCGGTTCGCAGGGGAGGAACCGCGGGGGCCTATGCCTGAAAATTTCACTGGCTGCTTGAAATGCAATAAGGGGATTCTCCTCCCCCTTTCGGATTACGGGAGGGACGGGGCGCCCATCCGCTACAAGGCGTGGGTGTGCAACAATCCCGAATGCGGGTTCAATATCAGAATCGACAACGGTGAGATAAGCATCGGAAAGGATCTGTCGTTTTCGAGCAAGTAGGAATTCGAAATATGATCGTGAGGGGGGCCTTCGAGCCCCCCTTTTTTATTGCTTCTTCGCCCGGCGAAGGCGTTCGAGGAGCCACAGCGAGAGAGCGAGCACGGCGAGCGAGAGGAGCGTCCACGTGAGAGGCGGCATTTCGATCTTCGGCGAAACGATCTCTTCCTCGGTTGCGGCGTTGAGCCTGACGAGTGTCACGAGATTGTAGATCGCGTGGGCGAGAATCGAGTACCAGAGGTTGCCCGTCCGGTAGAAGATGTAGCCGTAGAGAATACCGAGAGCGGCGATTCCAAGGAGAGCCGGAGGGTTGAAATGGCTCAGTGCGAAGATGAGTCCGGCGAGAACGACGGCGAGCGGGCCGCTCATGTTGCGTTGAAAGATCCTCTGGATGAAGCCGCGAAAGAGCAGCTCCTCGGCGACCGCCGCGGCGGCGACGACGCCGAGCGCGATGAAGAAGAAAGAGGCGGGGCCTTTGGGCTTGATTGAGAGGATGAAGCTGGTATAATCGGCATCCGGCGCCCACATTCGCTCGAAGAATCCCGAGAGCGCCTCCACGGGAAGGATCGCCGCGGCCGCGACCGGAATCACGAGGGCCGTTGTCGCGACATCCAGCCGCCGGAGCGAGAATTCGCGCGCGAATCCGAGTGGCGACCGTCTCGACAGCAGAAAGAGCGGGAGTAGGATCGCGAAGATCCCGGGAAGGGAGAGGGCGAGGGCGATCATTCCCTTGATATAGAAAAGCCCCGCGAGAGAGTAGTGCATCAGGAGACAGGCGCCCGCGTAGACGAGCAGGAGATAGTTATTGACCCTCTCGAACAGTCCGGGCGGGGGGCCGACCGGCTCCTGCTTCGGGCCGCCCGCGTCGGGAGCGACTTCCGGGGTTCGTTGATTATCGTGCTCTTCCGGCTGCATTTCGCGAGTATATCGGCGCTCCCTTCGCCGGGCAAGGAGAAAGGTCCGCGATGATCAAGCTCGTCATCTTCGATCTCGACAACACGCTCACAGATTTCGTCCGCATGAAAGAGGTCTCTATCGAGGCGTCGATCCAGGCGATGATCGACGCCGGGCTCCTCGTCAAACCGGATCGGGTTCGCGAGGAGATATTGAAGATTTACGATGACGAGGGGATCGAGTATCAGAAGGTGTTCAACAAGCTGCTTGCGAACCTCATAGGCGAGGTCGATTACAAGATTCTGGCCGCTGGGATCGTGGGCTACCGGCGCGCGCGCGAGGCGGCGCTCGTTCTGTACCCGCACGTCAAGGTGACGCTCATTCAGCTCCTGAGCCGGGGGCTCAAGCTCGCCGTCATCTCGGATGCCCCGAGGCAGGAGGCGTGGCTCCGCCTCTGCTATCTCCAGCTTCATCACATGTTCGACATGGTGATCACGTATGAGGACACCGGAGAGTACAAACCGAGCCCGGCGCCCTTCAGGATGGTTCTGGACAAGATGCGGATGAAGGCTCGCGAGGCCCTTATGGTCGGCGATTGGCCCGAACGCGACATCGTCGGCGCAGCGGAGCTCGGCATCAAGACGGTGTTCGCCCGGTACGGAGATACATTCAATACGAAGGTGTCGGGCGCGGATTACGAGATCGACGACGCGTACGCGCTCGTGAAGATCGTCGACGAGCTCAACAAACCCGGGAAACGATGAAAGGAACGCTCGTATGAGAGTCGTAACTGGAGCCGAGATGCGCCGGATCGACGAGGCGACGATCAGCCGATACGTCACCGGCGTCGCGCTCATGGAGCGGGCGGGGCAGCGGGTCTTCGAGCAGATTTGCGCGGCGTTTCCATCGCCTGAGGAGCTCACTGTCTCAGTGTTTCTCGGGCGCGGAAACAACGCCGGCGACGGTCTCGTCGTCGCGCGGCTCCTCGCCGAGAGCGGCGCAAAGGTGATCATTCACTACCTGCATCGAGCCGAGGAGCTCTCCCCGGATGCCTCGAAGAACCATGCCAGGCTGGCCTCGCTGCGGGAGGGGAAAAGAATCGTAGAGCATTTCCTGTACCTCGCCGGCTGGCAGGAGCTCGTGCAGAAGGCGCTCGAGGACTCGGACCTCATCGTCGACGCTCTTCTCGGAACGGGCCTCGCGAAACCCGTGAAGGAGGAATATGCGACCGTGATCGATCTTCTGAACGGGTGCGACGTTCCGATCGTCTCCGTCGATCTGCCATCGGGGATCAATGCGGATACAGGGGAGATCATGGGCACCGCGGTCGCCGCCGACCTGACTGTCACGATGGGGCTCCCGAAGATCGGCTGCCTGTTCCATCCGGGAAGAGAATGCGCCGGCGATCTGGTCGTAGGGGACATCGGCATCCCGCGCGAAGTGATCGACGAGGTTGGACCCCGCGTGCAGGCGCTCGATTTCGACCGTGCGCTCGAGGATTTTCCGCTGCGGGAGCCGACAGCGCACAAGTTCGCGTGCGGCTCGCTTCTCGTGATCGCGGGCAGCCGCCGTTACGCCGGCGCCGCGGTGCTCTCGGCGCTCTCGGCGCTCAAGACGGGCTGCGGCGTCGTCTACTGCGCCGGCCCCGAGTCGATTCGCGCGATCGTTCAGGGGGCCGCGCCGGAAGTGATATTCATCGCGTTGAGCGAAACGCGCGGCGGTTCGATCGCGTACGCGGCAATCGGGAGCATTCCCGGCGATATCCGGCTCGATGCGATCGCGATCGGGCCCGGACTCACGACCGACGAGGAAACCGTGAAGTTCGTGAGGCACGTGCTCGAGAGAGTACCGCAGCCGCTGCTCATAGACGCCGACGGGATCAACGCCCTCGAGGGGCGTTTCGCGGACGTCGCGAAGGCGTCGATGATCAGGGAGATCGTGATAACGCCGCATTCGGGCGAGCTCGAGCGGCTCGCCGGGGAGAGCGCGCCGCTTCTTCCGGCGCCTCGCATCGAATGGCTGCGCGAGCTCGTCAGGGGAACCGGCGTGACGGTTGTCCACAAGGGCGCGCCGACCGTGATCGTCGATCCGCAGGGAGAGGCCGCCGTCAACGTTCATGGCCACCCGGGGCAGGCTACCGCGGGCAGCGGGGACGTTCTGAGCGGCGCGATAGGCGGCTTCCTCGCGCAGGGGTGCGGCGCCTCGTGCGCCGCGCGGATCGGCGTCTACCTCCATTCGCGCGCCGCCGAGATCGCTGCGCTCGATTGCGGCGAGCGTGGAATGATCGCCGGCGACTGCATGCGGGCCCTACCGCTCGCGCTCAAAGAGCTGGAATAGGATGAAAGAGCTCGAGGTCATCGACCGTCTCCGAAAGGCGTTTCCAGGCTGCGGCATCGGAGACGACGCGGCGGTTATCCCTAGCGCCGAGGGGGATCAGCTCTTCGCTGCGGACGCATCGGTCGAGGGAGTGCATTTCGACCTGCGATTCTGCACATTGTCCCAGGCCGTCCAGAAACTCGTCACCTCCAATGTATCCGATGTATTCGCGATGGGCGGACGCGCGGGCTCTATCGTGTTCACGGCCGGCCTGCCGGCGGGATGCGGGGCGAGGGAAGTGGATGGGATCATCGACGGGCTCAAGCGGTCCTGCGCGCAGTACGGCGTGAGGCTCGCCGGGGGGGACACGGTCCTGAGCCCGGGGGGATTCGTCTTCAACGTCGCGATTCTCGGGGAGGCGAGCTCGGGCCGCGCGGTGCCGCGCTCGGGCGCGCGCGCGGGGGATCTTGTCGTGCTCTTCGGCGAGATCGGGCTCTCTCTCGCGGGGCTCGGGATCCTCTCCGCTATTTGCGGCGGCGCGTCAGGCGAACGCGCTCCGGTGCCCCGCATGCACGGGCTCCTCGAATCCGCCGATACAATCGAGAAAATGCTGGGCCGGCTTTCGATCGCGACGAGCGACGCCGAGCTGCATGGAATGGCGCTCTCTCTCGGCGGTGTTGGGCGCGCGGAGGAGATCCTGCGCTTCGTGCGGCGCCACCTAGTTCCTCTCGCCCGGCCCCTGGAGGCGGCCTTTATCGACGCCGATCCTCCCCGCGTCACGGCGATGATAGACGTCTCGGACGGTCTCGCGAAGGATCTGAAGACGCTCTGCGAGGAGAGCGGCGCAGGCGCCGTCATCCGGGAGGAGGCGCTTCCGGTGCCGGGCGCCATCGGAGAGATATTCGGACTCGAGGGCAGCGCCCTCGTCGATTTCGCCATCTCGAGCGGCGAAGAGTATGTGATGCTGGCTGCCGTTTCGGGCTTGGCCGGAGAGAGCCTGCCGACAGGAGCCACGGCGATCGGCACGATAGGTCCTGCGGCCGGCGGAATCGCGCTCGTCGGCGATGACGGAAAGAAGCGGCCCCTTCCAAGGCTCGGTTACGAGCACGGGTTCTGATTATGCTCCTCTATCTCATTCGTCACGGCCGGACCGATTGGAACGTTGATCGCCGCGTGATGGGGCACACCGCGGTTCCTCTCAATGGGGAGGGAAGGGGGCAGGTGGCGGAGCTCGCCCGCTCGCTCAGGGCGAAGAAAATCTCCGCAATATACACGAGCACCGTCGAGCGCGCCCTCGAAACCGCTCGCATTCTGGCCGCTGAATGGCAGGCCGAGCTCCGCGAGGAGCCGCGGCTCAACGAGTCGACCTTCGATGGGTGGGTGGGGATGACCTATCACGATCTCCGCGACGACGTGGACTTCAAGCGCTACTTCGAAGCGCCCGGACGATCGCATTTTTCTGCCCGCGAGGGAATGATCGATATCCAGAGGCGCGCGCTCGAGGCGGTCTCGCGCATCGCAGGCGAGATCGGCGCGGGGAGGGCCGCGGCGGTCTCTCACAGCGACGTCATCAAGCCCATTCTCGTCCACTACCTCGGCATGGATCTCGATGCGATGCATCGGCTCTCGATCGCGAACGCGTCCGCCACGCTCCTCGATTTCGAGGAGGAGCCGCCCCGTGTCCGCTGCGTGAATTTCGCGCCGTGGCAGTGGCGCGTCGCGCCGTGAAACGTGCCGCGGCTGAAACGCGCATCGCTGCGGTTGAAATATTGCGCGATACGTGCTACTTGGAAGGGTGAATGCCCGGGTGCGCATCACTTCATCTCGGCCGGTCGCCGGCGGGGGAAACACGCGTTGATAACGAAGCGATCCATGAAGGTGCATTACGCGCTGGCGAGAAGCTACCTCGCATACGTCTTCAAGAGGACGAAAGCGCCGCTACCGTGCCTTTTCAATATAGATCCGTCGAGCGCATGCAATCTGAGGTGCGTGTTCTGTCCGCAGTCGGATCCCCCGGGGACCATGACCTTCGGCCTTATGAAGTACGAGCTCTTCGAGCGCGTGGTCGCCGAGATAGAGAGATCCACGATCTGCGCCGGCCTGGCGCTCTTCCTGACCGGCGAGCCTATCATGAACAAGGACCTTCCCCGCATGATCGCTATGGCGGAGGAGCCGCGAGTAATTACGAGAATTGTGTTGACGGCGGCCGCGCCGTGCGCATAAGAATGATGGCGACAGCGCAACGATAATTCCCCGGGTTTACTGTCTCGCACTTTTCCTCGAGGAGCGGTTTATGAACGATAATCCCCGAGAAGTCATTGAATTTGCAAAATCGAAGGGGGCCGAGTTCGTCGACATCAAGTTCATCGATTTTCCGGGCATGTGGCAGCATTTCACGGTTCCGGCGGCGCGTCTCACGGAGGAGCTATTCGTCGAGGGAATCGCCTTCGACGGCTCCAGCATTCGCGGCTGGAAGAACATCAACGAGAGCGACATGATCGTCATTCCCGATCCCGCGACGGCCTTCATGGATCCCTTCTGTGCCCACCCCACCCTGAGCCTCATAGGCAACATCCACGATCCGATAACGCGCGAGCCGTACGTCCGGGATCCGCGCTTCATCGCGCGCAAGGCGGAGCAGCACCTCCTGAGCACGGGGATCGCCGAACGCGCGTTCTTCGGGCCGGAGGCGGAGTTCTTCATATTCGACGACGTGCGCTTCGCGCAGGACGAGCGGAGCGGCTTCTACCAGATCGACTCGATCGAGGGGTTCTGGAACTCGGGGCGCGAGGAGCATCCGAATCTCGCGTACAAGCAGCGGTACAAGGAAGGCTATTTCCCGGTGCCGCCGACCGACTCGCTCCAGGATCTCCGGAGCGAGATCGTTAAGAACCTCATGGCCTGCGGCCTCACGTGCGAAGTGCAGCACCACGAGGTGGCGACGGCGGGGCAGGGGGAGATCGGACTGCGCTTCGATACGGCCGTGCGAATGGGAGACGCGGTCGCGATCTTCAAGTACGTCGTGAAGAATACGGCGCGCGCCTTCGGCAAGACGGCCACGTTCATGCCGAAACCGATCTTCCGCGACAACGGTTCCGGAATGCACGTGCACATCTCGCTGTGGAAGGGAAGCAAGAATCTGTTCGCGGGCCCCGAGTACGGGGGGCTGAGCGAAAC
>JAQTVX010000072.1 GCA_028706585.1 Candidatus Krumholzibacteriia bacterium
TGTCGGGGCACTGATCCGCGCCGTCGCAGACGCCGTCGCCGTCGGTATCGCTGGAGCATCCGGTCTCGTTGACCGCGCAGCCTCTGGGCGTATCGGGGCATCGATCTATGCCGTTGGGAACGCCGTCCTTATCTGTATCGACGGGACAGCCGTCGCCGTCGACGAACGCGCCGAGCGGCGTGTCGGGGCACTTGTCCGCATCGTCGGCGATGCCGTCCTTATCCTGATCCTGCGGGAGCACGTTGCCGCCGAACGAGAGCATCAAATAGTAAACGCGATCGGGAAGATTCAGGAACGACGGATTGCTGTCGGAGTTCAGGTTGAAATCGACCCCGAAGGTCAGGCTCGCGCCGTCCTTGGACATGAAGGATACGCCCGGCGTGATCGTGTAGATGTTCTTGTTCCCCGGAAGGTAGTAGGTCGCGGTGTCGGCCTCCGAGAATTCGGCGTTGATGAAGCTCTCCCACTGGAATTCGACGAAGAGTCTCGAATAGTGCATGAGGAACTCGAGACCCGTGCCTAATGTGAACAGGTCGTTGAAGCCGCTCGATTCACCCGCGGGAGACTTCGGGTACGCTGGCGCATAGAACCCGCTCGAATCGGGGTTGTTGGCGTAGAGAACGCCGTAGCCTTCATCCTCGTTTCTGTTGAACGTGTACCCGACGTTGAGATGAAGCTTCGTCGGAATAACGCTCTTCACATCGGTCAAATTGACGGTCGCAAGCCCCTTCACCGTGAAATCCGTCTTGCCTGTCGTGAAACAGGCCTCATCCTTCCCCGTCGGGAAGCTCGCCGCCCCGAGAACGCCGAGTCTGAGGTACTTGGTCGGCGCTGGAGGACTGAACTTGATGAGGAGATCCGTGTCGCCGAGGCCGCCTCTCGTCGTCGTCTCGAATACGTCGGTTACCTTGTAATCATCGCCGACCTGCATGATCCAGTTCTTTACGTTGAGAACGGCGGAAAACTCGACGTAATCGCTGACTCCCAAGGTCAGCGCGGCCCGCGAATTGAAGAAATGGTAGTCGACCTCGGCCTGGTCGAAGTCGGTGTAATTGAGCCGGCTCCGCGGCCCCTTCGTCAGAGTCTCGCCGCTCTTGTAATACGACGTGCCGAGGGAGAAGATGAGCTTCCCCTTCCCCACCGTTCCGGCATCCTGCAGATGGATGAGACCTGCCGTCCCCTTCCACCCATCCTGACCACTCGCCGTGCCCGCCGTCAAAATGACGAGTGCAGCAACTGCGAGCATGCGCGCAACTGTCCTCATATCTGCTCCTCCTGGATAAGAGTCTCAAACCAATCGGATCTACTCGCTTTTCTTCCCGTCATCCAGCCCCTCGGTATCTCCGGGCCCGCCGCCATCTCCTCGTTTCGATTCGTCGATGTAATTCATCTGCAGCTCCGTTACGACGGCGTCGAGGATTCTCTTTTCCTCGCTCTCACAGTTCCCTGCGGTCTTCTCTCTGATCATCGCGAGCATGTCGATCGTTATCTGCGCTTGCCGCAAATCCCGTTCCACATTGCCCGTTATGGGATTGACCAACTTTCCGAGCTGCTGAAGCGCGAGCGTCTCGAACATTGCGATGAGGTGTCTGAAGAGGAACGAATCACGTTCCCTATTGTCGACATCTTGAGCCATCGCTCATTCCCCCCTGATTCGAGCCGACTATAGAAACATGCAGTAATTCCGTCAATTGAAAATATTCAACGAAGAGGCCGCCCGCTCCATGGAGCCGGCGGCCTCCCGCATGCAATAGACCCGATTGATACGACGCGCGGTCCGGTGTCCTCGATCAATCCACCTTTCGCTCCGAGGCAAACCAGATCATCTTGGCTTGCTCCGTGGCCGACGCGTTCAGGTAGCCATGATCCTGATTCGCAATGAAATAGATGCTGTCCCCCTCGCCGAGCTCGTACCCCTTCCCCGCCACGTCGAAACGCACCTGTCCCTGCAGCACGAGCGCCGCTTCATCTCCCTCGTGCGCGTGCAAACGAGCCTTTTCCGAGCGCGCTGGAGCCAGCGTGAGAAGCTGCGCGTTGATTTTTCCGCTCGGTATCGATTTCGTGAGCATCTCCGAGGTCCCCGAGCAGCGTTCGAGTACGCACTGTTTGCGATCCTCGAAAGCGACGATCGAGACGTCCTCGAGCTCCGCATCCTCGATGAAATACGCCGGGTCGCGGTTGAGCGCTTCGGCGATCCTGATGAGCGCTCCGATCGTCGGCGACGTTTTCCCGCGCTCGATCTCGGATATGTGCGTCGCCGAGATGCCCGCCTTCGCCTCCACGTTCTTGAGCGTGAAGTGCTGGGCCTCTCGAACCTTCTTTATCCTTTTTCCTATTTCATCCTTCGATATCATTGCTCCATGATCCTCCCCAGTACTGCCGGCTCCCTCACAGGCTGAAAGGCGGCAGGGTTATCCAAATCGCCCGGCACTTCGCATCGCCGATGTTGCGCATCGCGTGCGGCTTCGAGGCCTTGTAATGGATACAGTCCCCTTCCTTGAGAATGTATTTCTCATCCCCGATGATGATCTCCATGACGCCTTTGGTGACGATCGCTAGTTCCTCGCCGTCATGCGTGCTCGTCTCTTCGGGACGTTTTATGCCGGGTTCGAGCTCGACCTCGAGAAACGACGTTTTCGGATTCGGAACGTCCTTCGCGAGAGAGAAATATGTCGCGCCCCATTCCTTGAACTGCATCTTCTTGCGTTTCGATTTGCTCATCACCGAGACCTTGGATACGTTTTGCTTCTCCACGAAATAGGCCACGTCGGTGCCCATTGCTTCGGCTATCTTCGCGAGCGCTCCGACCGTCGGGGACGTCATGCCCCGCTCGATTTCCGAAACGTGGGTCGCCGAGACCTTTGCCTTGACCTCGATGTCCTTGAGGGTAAGACCTTTCGAAAGGCGGAATTGCTTTATTCGGGCCCCGATCGCATCCTTGTTGTTCATCCTCTCCTCCCCTTGTTGCCTTTGGCTTGAAAAAAGCCGCAAAATAGTGCTTGATCTTTATATTAGGACAAAAACCAGCGATTTTCAATAATAAATTGCTCCATGTACAGATAATTCCAAATTAACTTAACTGCATAGCATCAAGCGAATTGACATCCAAGCAGCAGGATGCGCTGCCGGATTCCCGGGATCAACACATCTCTTTCATAATTCTAGACTCGAAATTCCGCATCCGGTATATTCGATCTCAAAAGATGGAGTATGTCGCAATGTCGCGGGCCAAGGGCAAAATTCTTATAATCCGCCTGAGCTCCCTCGGGGACCTGATTCTAATGGTGCCCATGCTGAGAGCGCTTCGAGCGGGCTTCCCCGATCGGGAGATCCATCTCGTCTGCAAGGAAAAATACGCGGGGCTCTTCGAGGGAAGCGATTTCTTCGACCGTTTCGTCATAGTGCGGCGCGGCGACCTCAACGAGCTCGTTCGCATCCGGTCCTGGCTGAAAATGGAGAGGTACGATACGATCATCGACGCGCACAACGTGATCCGCAGCAACATCCTCCTCCATACTCTGCGCGCGGACCGCAAGCTCCAGATTCAGAAGAACGAGATGAAGAAGTTGATGCTGATCCTCTTCAAGAAGAACCTATACTCGCATATGGTTTCCCAGGCCTCGAGATACGCAGCGCTCGCTGGCGCGATGGGTGTTGAGATGAGCGAGGCCTGCGCCGAGTTGCCGGTGCCCCCGGCCGCCGCACGGGGTGCGGAGAACGCGCTGGCGAGAGCGGGCCGGAGCGGAAGGCCTCTCGTCGCCTTTGCGCCGGGCGCCCGATGGAGAACAAAGCGGTGGCCCGATGAATGCTATGCCGAGCTCATCGCCGGAGTCTCGCGACGTGGCTGGGAAAGCGTCCTCATAGGGGGCGCGGAAGATTCGACGGCGAACGCCTCGATAGCCCGCATGTCCGGCGCGGCATCAATCGATCTCACCGGAGCGCTGTCCGTCATCGAATCGGCCGCCCTGCTCAAGCGCTGCGAAGCTCTCGTGACGAATGACTCGGCGCCCCTCCATCTCGCTGAAGCGGTTGGCAAGCCGGTCCTTGCGTTTTTCGGCCCGACGGTGAAGGAATTCGGATATTTTCCACAGCATGCGCGAAGCATGGTCCTCGAGACCGCGCTGCCGTGCCGCCCTTGCTCGAGAAACGGCGCGAGGCCTTGCCAGTATGGAACACGGGAATGCCTTACGGCGATAAAGGTTCCCTACGCGCTCGAAAAGCTCCTCGGCATTCTGGAAGAAACGCGGAGAACCTCATGACGCTCCAGCTCGCCGCATACGATGCCATCATTCGCCTGGCGGCGTTCGGGGCCCGCGCCGCAGCGCCATTCAACGATAAGATCGCCGAAGGACTCAAGGGGCGCGAGGGATTCAAGGCCCGCTGGAGCGAACAAGCCCTCGCGTTCGAGAGGAAAGGGCGCCTCATCTGGTTTCATGTGTCCTCCGTCGGCGAATTCGAGCAAGCCAAACCGGTCATCAATCTCCTTTCTGGGAGACTGGGCCCATCGCTTGAAATAGCCCTGACGTTTTTTTCCCCGTCCGGCATGCGGTATTACCGGAGCTTCGACAGTTCGAAAAAGATCCCCTCCATCAAGTTCCTCGAATACCTCCCCGTGGACACCGCCCACAACGCGCGTTTCTGCCTCGATACGCTCAGGCCCGACATGCTCGTATTCGTAAAATTCGACATCTGGCCGAATCTGCTCATCGAGGCCTCGCGCCGAAAGATCCCGCTGGTCCTGGTTTCCGGCACTCTCTCGCCCGGCTCGCGCCGACTCTCATGGGCAGCCAAACGCTTCTATGGCGATCTATACTCGAGGCTCAGCGCCGTCGCGGCGATCTCGCGAGAGGATGCCGAGCGCTTCGAAAGGCATTCCTCCGGCGCGGCGGAGATCACGGTCGCCGGGGACACCCGTTTCGATCAGGTGTGCCAACGGGTCGATAACTCGTCGGTGAAACTCCCCGCGGCGATCGCGGCGGGCGGAAGAACCTGGATCATAGCGGGGAGCACCTGGCCGAGGGACGAAGAAATCGTCATTCCGGGCTTCGCCGATTTGATGCGCTCTCATCCCGGAGCTGGTCTCATCATCGTTCCGCACGAGCCGACGAAGGAACGGCTGGCCCAGATACGCGGCGCCCTCGATGCATCGAATCTCTCCTACCACCTCCTTTCGAGTCTGGTCGACGATTCGCGCTTGACGGAGCCCGTCATCCTCGCCGACGGCGTCGGTTACCTCGCAGAGCTCTACCGCGCGGGCGTGCTGGCTTACGTCGGCGGGAGTTTCACTACCGGCGTGCACAACGTGATGGAGCCGGCCGTGCTGAAGCTGAGCGTTTTCTTCGGTCCGCGGATCGACAACTCGTACGAGGCGCGCAAGCTTGTCGATCTCGGGAGCGGGAAGATCGTGGAGACGGCACGGGATTTCAGCCGGGAGCTCGGCGCGCTCATCTCGGACCCGGCTCTGGCCGAGGCAAAGGGCGCCGCCGCCGCGCACTTCGTACGAAATCATTGCGGAGCAGCCGTCGTTTGCGTAGATTTGATTGAAAAATATCTCAAACGAGACACTCAAGACTAGGATAGGCAGTTGAAATTACCCGCTCAGCCCCGTTACATCCAGATCGAGACGATCATCGGCTGCGACGCCGAGTGCCCGTTTTGCCCCCAGAAGCAGATCGACAGGAAACCCGTCATCATGCCGGAGACGACCTGGAAAAAGATAATTGACGATACGCGCGGACTCGGCATCACGTATCGTCCATTTCTCCAGAACGAAGCCCTGATAGACAAACGGCTCGCGAGAATCGTCGCGTACATAAAGGAAGATGCCACCGCGCGAGTCGAGATCAACACCAACGGGAGCCTTCTCGACGAGAAGCGCGGTTTGGAACTCATCGAGGCCGGCATCGACATAGTGCGGTTCAGCATAGATGCGTTCTCGAGCGAGACCTTTGCGAAGTGTCGGGTCGGGCTCGATTATCGCAAGGTCGTCGATAACATCAATCGCTTTATCGCCCTTCCGGCGCGCAGCCGCCGCGGCGTAGTTACGGAAGTCAGAATGATCGATATGGACTCCAGCAGGCACGAACAGCGGGATTTCATCGAATACTGGAGCAAGCGCGCCGACCGAGCGCTCATCGTGCCCCTTTACAACTGGCCGTGGGACGAGGGCGTTCGGATGGTACGCAAACCGTGCATCAAGATGCGCGAGGAGATGTTCTTCTACACTGACGGACGGGCAGTTCTCTGCTGCTGGGACATCGCTGGACGCGCAAGTATAGGGAACGTCAACGGGGAGAGCGTGCTCGAAATCTGGAACGGCGCGGCGCGACGGGAATTCGCCGAGTATCTCTCGCGCGGCGAGCGCGAGAAGATTCTACTCTGTTCGCGCTGCGACGCGTACCGGGACCGGCATTTCGACGGCTTCGACGACTGATCTCCCTTCTCCGAGCTATTCGCTTCGCCCGATATTCCAGATGATGAAAACGGTTTCGTACGGGCCGTCGAAGTAGGGCCTCGATCGATACGCCTCGTCGACCTTTCTGAGCACCACCGGCTCGCTATCCGAATCAAAAAGGCGGCTCCGGTAGCTTATCTCGTACGCATCGTAATCGCCGGATATGATATCAGGCCTATTCCAGAACGCGTGCTGCACGATGAACCTGACTCCCTTGACCGCGAGGTAACCGTTGAGGTTCTTTTCCCTGAGCGCCGCCTGGTACTCGCGATTATTCACGACTCCGTCGAGATTGATTACGCTGCGTTCGCTGAAATAGCCGAAGGTGCCGGCATCCTTCATGGCGAAGATGGCGAGCGGCCCGGTGTTCTGCCGAGCCCACAGTGCGGCATCGTAGGCGGCCACGTGCCAGCTTTTCTCGGGGGAACGGTTGAGGTTCCGAAACACGGAAGAGCATCCGATAACGACTATCGCCGCCACGGCGATCCAGTACGCGAACCCGGAACGTTTCACCGTCATACACGACAGCAGCCGATCGAGCGGCTCGCAGACCATGACGACGCCGAACAGAATGTACGGCACATAGTGCCAGCCGAAGACAGCCCATCTCATGAAGAGGATCGTATGCAGGAAATGCAGAAGAATCGCGCAAGCCATAACCGCCATTGCGGAGCGAAAATACCCTGCGTTCCCCGGCGGGTCCATCGGCCTCCGCGGACGCACGACGCGCCACAGAAGGTACGCGAAGGCCATCGCGAGCCCCAACAGACCCCGTTTCCCCAATGTGGAGAACGCGTAATCCGAAAGGGTCGCCCGTGGAAAGCTCGACTTGAGAGCGCCGCTTATCGGCATCACTGAACCGAAGCTCACCCGGTTGTAAACGGCGTATGGAACGAAGATCGCCGCGAAACCGCACAGCACGGCTGCCGAACGCGCGACACGCACGCTCCTCCCCTCTCGTGCGATCAGGGCGCCCCCGAATTTCGCACCGAGAACGACAAGCGGCACGAATACCATATCGAGGCGCGCAAGAACGACGAACCCGAGCAGCATTCCCAATATGAGATCCCGTCTCGCGTCGCGGGGGCCGAGCATATGGGTTCTCGCCCCGAATAGCAGAAGCGCCGAGAGAGACAGTATGAGAACTGCCGACTCCATTCCGTTGGCCGCCTGAACGAAGATGAAGAACATGAAAAGAAGAAGGCTCACGAATGCGGCGCGCTTCGAGAAGAACCGTACGAGAACCGCATTCAGAAGCACCGCGGCCAGCGCAAGAAGAACGCCCTGGAGCACGATGACGATCCGGCACATGGCCTCGGGGTCGCCGCGGACGATCGAATAGAACGGGATGAGGATGCAGAGCCAAAGTGGCTGAAAACCGTTGGTTCTATTGATACCGTCGAAGGTGAGCCCTCTGCCTTCGCTCACATTCTGGGCAATCTTGAAATAGTAGGCCGCATCGTCGGGAATGACCGTGAGCACGCGATGCATGGGCGCCGTGATGATAAAGAGAGACAGAACAAGCACGCCCGCCACGATCAGGGCATAGGACGCCTTCGAATATAGCTCTTCATTCATCATGCCTATGCCCGTTCCCTTCATTCGCCGGCGGGCCAGCGATAGGCGCCCGCGCGAACGAGGCGGGGAATCCGCGATGTAAAATCGACGATCGTCGAGGGCGATCCGCTCGCTCTTCCCCGCCGCGATATATATGCCTCGAGGCCGGGAAATGATCTTCTGGTGTCCGCTATCCTCGTTATCGGAGCGCGGCCCGCGGCATTGACGCTCGTGGAAACGATGGGCTCTCCGAGCGCCATGATGAGCGCCCTGAGATGCTCATGCGCCGGCACCCTGACGGCCACCGCCCCATTCGGCGCGAGAATCTCCGGCACGGTACGCCGCGCCGGCAGAATCGCGGTCAGCGGCGCCGGCCAGGCTCCAGCGAGAATCGCTTCAGACGATCCGGGCCAGCGCGCCACCAGGTTACCGGCCATATCGAGATCCCCGGCCAGCAGAATGAAACCGCTGCGTCCCGCCCTAGCCTTGATCATCCTGATTCTCTCGACCGCGTCGAGCCTGGAAGCGGCGCAGTGAAAACCATAGATTGTCACGGTTGGAA
>JAQTVX010000073.1 GCA_028706585.1 Candidatus Krumholzibacteriia bacterium
CGACGCGAGCGATCTCATCACCCGCGACTCGTTCGTCGAATGCTCTTCTGTGGATACGGTCATGGTGAGATGCCAGATCGGCGTCGAAACGACGACGTGGGGAGCGATAAAGAACCTGTTCAAATAACCGGGACGGCGTCTAACCCGCGTCGACTATTTTTCCCAACAACCCGCCAAGCTGCGCGAGGCTCGAGAGCTTGAGGTCCGCGCCTCCGAGCCCGAGCTCTCTCGTTATGGCCGTCTCGATCAGTATGACGCGCATCCCCGCGGCTCTCGCGCTCTTGACGCCCTTTTCCGCGTCCTCGATCGCCAAGCACCTCCGTGGCGCCAGCCCAAGCTTTTTGGCAGCGACGAGATACGTGCCGGGATGCGGCTTGCATTTCTCGATGTTGTCCTTGCCGACGATTGCGCTGAAACGGTCCTCGAGCCCATTCGCATGGAGGATGGCCCGGATGTCTTCCTTGTACGAGCCCGACGCGATGGCTAGCTTCAAGCCCAATCGGCCGAAAGCGTCGATGACGCCGACCGCTTCCGGGAACGGCTTGATCGCGCCCGAGCGGCAATACTCCGCATAGATGGGATCCTTTTCAGCGCGAACCGCGGCGGGATCCAGCGACAGGTTGTAGCGCCTGATCTCGCTCTCGGCGCCGCCTCCCCGCGAGGTCCATTCGAGCCAGTATTCGGCGCGGTCGATCGAGTGGCCCCGCTTCGCGAAGACGGCCGAGTACGCCGCGAAATGGTATGGTTCCGAATCGACGATGACGTTGTCGAAATCGAAAATGACCGCGTCGGCCGTTTCCAGGAGGCGCCTGAGCGCGTCGAGATCGTTCACGGCGCTTCTCCCGGGGGCGTGACGTTCCACTGCCGATCGAGTACGTCGGCCGTGAGGCGGCAAGGCGTCAGATACCGGATGAAACGATACATGAGATAGCACTCGAGGGCGAACGGCGGAAATCCGAGGTAACCGAGCACGGGCATTTCGAAGAGCCTTACGCCGGGGAGATACGGCACGTTGTAGTTCCATTTGGCGAGCGCCCGAAAGTTCCACGACTCCCACAGAATCCCGCAGATCGCGCCCGAGATGAGAAGCGAGACGAAGAGAGCGTAGTCGCCGGCGCGGAACATGCGGGAGAAGGACCCTATCCCGAGCCTGTCGTTCATCCCCTCGAACAGGAGCAGGGCGCCGATCCACGGAAGCGGGGCCAGCCACGGTGAGGGAAAGAGAAGAACTATCACGATCAGGGAGAGGCCGGCGAAGAAGAACGCCGTTTCCGTTTTCCGGCCGAAGGCCCTCGGTATGCGGCCGCGCAGGCGCTCTCCCACGACCGATTCAATGAGCTCGGCGGTGACGAAAACGGCCGGGGAGATTGTCGCGTACGACCACGCGTAGCCGAGCCAGCGCCCCGCGGCGGTCGGCGGGAGGTTCACGTACGACCAATTCTTGAGGACGAGGTTCAGACCCTCGAACGCGTACCAGGTGACGATGGAGATAGGCACGAGGAATACAAGCTCCCGGCGGCGGGACGAAAGCGGCGATTCGCCTTTTCGCGCCGCGACGAGCGCGTCGACGAAGATGATGTAGCCCGTCCACACCAGGGGAGTGAAGTATGTTCCGACCCACACGTTTCCGGCGAACAAGAAGAGCTCGGCGGCGAGAATGATCAGCATGCCCGCGAGCCCGTAAAGCGGAAAGCGTCTGTGTTTCTGTTCGATCATGAGAGATCCCCGCAATCGGCATGAGCGCGCGCGGCGCAAAACGGGAAAAGGCAATTTAGATTGACGTTAGCGCCGCAAGCCTTTACTCTAACGTGGCATAATCTATCACGGTTCGAATGCCGAGACAAGGGCTGCTTTCGAATGCAGACTAATGTCGATATCCGCTACGCCTTTCGCCATCGCTGCGGCATGATCCTCGGTCCCGCGCTTTTCTTCCTGATTCTCCTCCTGCCGGAGAGCATTCTCCCGAAAGGATCGAAGCGGGTCGCCGCGGTGACGGCGCTCATGGCGACGTGGTGGATCTGCGAGAGTATTCCCCTGGCCGCCACGGCGCTCATTCCGCTGGTTGCTTTTCCGTTCATGAAGATCGTGCCCGTTCGGGACGTGGCCGCCTCATATGGCGCCCCGGAAATATTTCTTTTCATGGGAGGCTTCTTCATCGCGGTGGCGATGCAGCGGTGGAACCTCGATCGCAGAATCGCGCTGGGTATCGTCTGCCTCTTCGGGTGCCGCGGCCGCCGCATCATTCTCGGCTTCATGATCGCGACGGCTTTCATATCCATGTGGGTCTCCAATACGGCGACGGCCATGATGATGTACCCCATAGCGATCGCCGTGTTGACGACGCTCGAGAAGCACGGCGGGGGCGCGAGCGGATTCGGCGATTTCAGGATGGCGCTTCTTTTCTCGCTCGCATATGCGGCGAGCATCGGCGGGATCGGCACGCTGATCGGCACGCCGCCCAATCTCGTCTTCGCGGCGCAGGTGCGAACGCTCTTTCCGGAAGCGGAGGAGATAAGCTTCGTGAAATGGATGGCGGTGGGGATTCCATTCGTCGTTCTGTTTCTGCCGATCGCGTGGCTGTACATCACGAGGGTCGCCCTCAGGGGAGCGGGCATGGATTTCGGCGGTGCGGGAGCGGCGATCAAGGCGGCGCGCCGCGAGCTCGGTCCCATGAGCAGGGGAGAGAAGCTCACCCTCGCCGTATTCGTCTGCGCGGTCGCCGCTTGGGTGACGCGCGGCGATCTGACGATCGGCGGCCGCACGATCGCCGGTTGGGAATCCTACGGAGACCTCGGGAACTACATCCATGATTCAACGATCGCAGTCGCCGCCGCACTCGCGCTCTTCATAATGCCCGTGGATTGGAAGCGCGGGGAGTTCCTCCTCGATTGGACCGCGGCGAAGGAGATTCCATGGGGGATCCTGGTCCTTTTCGGCGGAGGCATAGCCCTCGGCAAGGGCTTCATCGAAAGCGGTCTCGCCTCCAAGATAGCCGGTGTCGTGGGCCTCTGCGCCGGAACGCCCGCCATTGTGATGGTGGTGCTCGTCTCCATTCTGGTGACCTTTCTTACCGAGATCACCTCCAACACGGCGGTTGCGACGATCATGCTCCCAATCCTGGCCGCGACGGCCGTCGGGCTCGGGATTCATCCGTTTCTCCTCATGATTCCGGCCGCGATCTCGGCTTCGTGCGCCTTCATGCTTCCCGTGGCAACGCCGCCGAACGCCATCGTCTTCGGGAGCGGTCATATATCGATGGCGAAAATGGTGCGGGTCGGCCTCGTCATGAACCTCATCGGCGTCGTTCTCGTCACGCTCGTCATGTATCTCTTGGCGATTCCCGTATTCCACATTTCGCCCTCCGGCTTGCCCGCATGGGCGCATCCCTGAGCAGAGAGACCGCACGAACGAATGTGCGGAGAAAAAAAGACTTGGGTTGCGGCCGCGTTAATCATATCCTGAATGGATGCGGGGTCCCGCGGGGGCCGTTCAATTGCGATCGCGATGAAGGTGCGTGGGAACGATTGGCGTTCAGCAGGCAAGGCAGACCGAATGACGAGCGCTGAGAATACATCCATCAAATTCATTTTCGGCGCCTCCAGCGATCGAGGATCCGTACGCGAGCGTAACGAGGACTACTACGGCATCTTCGTGCCTGAAACGGACGCGCTCGCGGCGGACTTGGGGGTGCTGGCAGTCGTGGCCGACGGCATGGGGGGGCATCTCGAGGGGGCGGCCGCGAGCAAGAAGTCGGTCGAGGTTCTCGGGAGCGTATATTATGAGGGGACGGGCGCGGCGGTGCGCGAGGAAGGGCACGGCGGCGTTTTGCACGAATCGCGCGGAAAGCCGGCTCCCTCGACCGTTAACCGGCTTCGCTGGGCGTTTCTCGAGGCGAACCGGCAGGTGTTCGAGACGGTCGGTGAAGGGCACAACGGCATGGCCGGCACGACGTGCACGGCAGTCGTTTTTCTCCCCGAGGTGATTCACATCGCGCACGCGGGGGATTCCCGCGCCTATCTCCTGAGAAAAGGCGGAATAGAGCAAATCACGGAGGATCATAGCGTCGTCGGCGAGATGGTTCGAAAGGGAATGCTGAGCAGGGAAGAGGCGTTGAAGCACCCGCACCGGAACGTCATCACAAAAGCTGTGGGCCTGCGGGGGAAGCTCGAAGTCGATATCTCGGAATCGATACCCATTGAAAAAGGGGATCGCATTCTAATATGCTCCGACGGTCTCTTTTCGATGCTCGACGAGGACGAGATCGCTCGTGTAGCCGCCGACGGCACTCCGGAAAAAGTCTGTCGAAAGCTCATCAAGCGGGCGAAGGAAGAGGGCGGGAGCGACAACGTCACGGTGATCATCGCCGAGAAGATAGCATGAATGCCCGCGCCGCGCGGTCGGATTCCCCGCGGCCGGAACGGTCCCGAACGACTATTTCCCTAGAAAACGATATTCAGTGCCGCGCCGACTAGCGTTCTGTCACCGCGGCCGGCCTCGATGAGAAGCTGCGCTTCGTTCGATAGCGGCACCTTCACGCCAGCCCTGAAGATGGTTTCGGATTCGGTTGCGTCGTCGTTGGTAGAGCAGAGACACTCCGCGGCGGCGTTATTGCTCTTCTCGTCGATCTGCTCGATGCCCACGATGAACGAGAGATAGGGCTCTATCACGCCTTTCGAATGCGTCTCTATGCAGCCGCTCGCGAGAATGCCCAGGCCGAGAATGAATCGCCCCACGGCATCCGACGTGAGGTTTCCGACCGATGCGTCGAGCGCGAGATTGATCGGGAGCTCGGGACGGCTCTCGAGGACCACAACCTTCAAGTCGATACCGCCGCCGTAGGAAGTCTCTTCGCACGCGCGATCCACGCCCAGCTGAATCCCGAAGTCGCTCACCTTAGATATGTTGAAACGCATGCTCAGGCCGGTGCGGAAAGCATCATTGCCGGCGAGCATGAACACGCTCCCCTCTCCGTCCGGCGCGGCGCCAGCGCCGCCGAACTGCCCCAGCGTCTGTGCCATGAGGCCTCCATGAATCGAGGAAAGAAGCAGGATTGACAGCACCGTTATAGCCTTTCGCGTGTTCATCCCCGCTGTGCTCCATTCGTCGAAAAAGCCGATCGATCGGGCCCGGAATCGATGAAAATATACCATGAATTCCGCCTTTCGAAAAGTGTATTATGCCGGGCGCACGCCAAAAGCGCGGCGTTTTCTAACCAATTGTATTATAATCACATACGGCTTCATGTCTAGGCCGGCGCATGTCTCGATACCGCCGGAAAAAACTCTTGGAAATAGGTATTGACACCCCATATCTGGTATGTAATATTCTGTCTCGCCCCAATATATAGAAGCGAGCGATTGCGGGCAGAACAAGCGGGCTTAGCATTATAACTTATTGCGAGAACGGGGGTTAGCATGGAGTCGTCTCCGAGGAAGCCGCAGCTTTCCGAAAATGCCATGCGTGTTCTCGAGAAGCGCTACCTTCGCAAAGATATAGATGGAAACGTGACGGAGTCCCCAGAGGAACTCTTCCAGCGGGTTGCAGGCAACATCTCCACTGCGGAGAGGCTGTACGGGAAGGCGGAGAAGTGCAAGCAGTGGGAAGGTGAGTTCTACCGGATGACGGTATCGCTGGATTTCCTGCCGAACTCGCCGACCCTCATGAATGCGGGGGCCGAGCTGCAGCAGCTGTCGGCATGCTTCGTCCTGCCGATCGAGGACTCGATGGAGAGCATCTTCGAGACGATCAAGCACACGGCGCTCATCCACAAGAGCGGCGGCGGCACTGGATTTTCGTTCTCACGCATCAGGCCGAAGAACGACGTTGTGAAGACGACGAAAGGGATCTCGAGCGGCCCCATCTCCTTCATGACGGTATTCGACGCGGCGACGGAAACGGTCAAGCAAGGCGGCACGCGCCGCGGCGCGAACATGGCGATTCTCAGGGTCGACCATCCCGACATCCTCGATTTCATCACGGCGAAGCGCGACAACTCGAGGCTCAACAACTTCAATATCTCGGTCGGAGTCACCGAGGAATTCATGAAGGCGGTTCAGGAGAATCGGGATTACGCCCTCATCAATCCGCACAGCAGCGAGATCGTCGACCGCATCTCGGCCCGCAAGGTGTTCGAGATGATCGTCGAATTCGCATGGAAGAACGGCGAGCCGGGGGTCGTGTTTCTCGACCGGATCAACGAGGTCAATCCGACGCCGCAGCTCGGCGAGATCGAGAGCACGAACCCGTGCGGGGAGCAGCCGCTGCTTCCGTATGAATCGTGCAACCTGGGCTCTATCAATCTCTCGCACATGGTCGAGCGCCGCGACGGCAAGGCGCGCGTGGATTTCAAGAAGCTCGGGGACATCGTCGCGAAAGCGGTTCGCTTTCTCGACGACGTCATCGACATGAACCGTTATCCCCTCGAGAAGATCCGCGAGATGACTCTCAAGAACCGCAAGATCGGTCTCGGTGTCATGGGTTTCGCCGACATGCTCATCGAACTCGAGGTTCCGTACAACTCGAAGGAAGCGCTCGAGGTCGCGGAGGAGGTCATGGGCTTCATCCAGCGCGAAGCGCGAGCGGAGAGCGCACGCCTCGCCGAAGATCGCGGCACGTTTCCATCCTTCAAGGGCAGCATCTACGACAAGGCTGGCTCTCCGAAGATGCGCAATGCCTCGACGACCACGATCGCGCCGACCGGAACTCTGAGCATCATAGCGGGCTGCTCGAGCGGCATCGAGCCCATATTCGCAGTCGCGTTCGTGCGGAACGTTATGGACAACGACGAGCTCGTCGAGGTCAATCCGCTCTTCAAATCGATCGCGACGCGCGAGGGTTTCTACTCTGACGAGCTCATGAAGAAGATCGCTCAGAAGGGCTCGGTGCAGGGCATGGAGGAGATCCCCGAGAAGTGGCGTTCGATCTTCATCACCGCGCACGACATCGCTCCGGACTGGCATGTGCGCGTCCAGGCGGCGTTTCAGAAGTACACCGACAACGCCGTGTCCAAGACGGTGAATTTCGCCAACAGCGCCACCAGAGAGGACGTCGAGAAGGTGTACATGCTCGCGTACGAGCTCGGCTGCAAGGGCGTGACGATCTATCGGGACGGAAGCCGCAACGAGCAGGTGCTCAACATCGGCAAGGTGAACCGGACCGCGGAGAAGGGCGACCTCGTCATCGACCAGTCGCTTCTGACGCCGCGGGCGCGTCCCTCGGTGATCACGGGCAGCACGCGCAAGATGACGACGGGCTGCGGCAATCTCTACGTCACGATCAACGAGGACGAGCATGGACTATTCGAGGTCTTCACGCAGATGGGCAAGGCGGGCGGGTGCTCATCCTCCCAGGCGGAGGCGATCAGCCGCCTCATATCGCTATCGCTGCGGGCCGGTATAGACCCGAGAGCGATCGTGAAGCAGCTCCACGGCGTCAGGTGTCCGAATCCGGGGTGGGAGAAGGGTGGCATGATCCTCTCTTGCAGCGACGCCATCGCGAAGGCGCTGGAACGCTACCTCCTCGAGAACAAGACCCCGTCGGGGACGAAGGTCGCGGCGATGACGGGTTCCTTCGAGAATAGCGCGGGTTTCTGCCCCGAATGCGGAGGCCGGCTCGAGCACGAGAGCGGCTGTGCGGTCTGCAGGGGGTGCGGTTTTTCGAAATGCGGCTGACGACGCCTCCTCGCGCGAGAATCGGATATCGAGCCCCTTTCAGTCGAAAATGAAGGGGGCTTTTTCTTGCGATTGATCTTATGGCTCGCAGCACCCGGTAGCGGCGCCGTGAGTTCCTGAATCCGGCTACGGAGGTTTCAATGATGGAGAAGGTCGATTTCGGCAAGGCTCAGGTGTTTTCGCCGACGCCGGTGGTGCTCGTCGGCTGCGCGCACCGGAAGCTCGGGAGGAACGTATTGACGATCGCCTGGACAGGCGTCGACTGCTCCGATCCTCCGGTCGTTCACGTCTCGATCCGGCCTTCGAGGCACTCGCACCGGATGATCAAGGAGAGCGGCTGCTTCACTGTCAACATTCCGACGCGCGATATCCTGCGGCAGGTCGATCTCTGCGGCGTCGTGTCGGGGAGGGACGGCGATAAGTTCGTGCGCTCGGGGCTCACTCCTCTGAACGCCGAGATCGTCGAGGCGCCGCTCGTCGCCGAGTGCCCCGTGAATCTCGAGTGCCGGCTTCTGCAGATCGTGCAGCTCGGGGTTCACGACATGTTCATCGGCGAGATCGTCGCGCGGCACGCCGATGCGGAGGTCGTAAGTAACGGACGTGTCAATTTCGGGGCTCTCCCGCTCGTTGTTTACACGAACGGCGAGTACTGGAGCCTGGGGGAGAGACTCGAAGCGCATGGATTTTCGAGCAAGCGATGAGACCAAGGAGGTGCTTCACGTGTGCGAGAACGGTTTTGGGCACGGTATGGGGTGGCTTCCGGATTATCCCGATTTCCGGGACTA
>JAQTVX010000074.1 GCA_028706585.1 Candidatus Krumholzibacteriia bacterium
CTGGAAGTCAGCGGCTCCTTTTTCGACGCGGAGCATCTGGACGAACGACTCCACGAGCCCGGCGAGATGGGCCAGCGCCTCGCGCATCTTCGAAAAATATAGCTTCTCCTTCTCGTCCGCCGCGTTTCCGACCCGCTCCTCGATGAGCTCGAGGTAGCCGCCGATCGAGGTGAGGGGCTTGGCGAACTCATGCCCCACAATAAGACGCGCGGAGTCGAAAAGCCCGCGGTACCGCGCGATCTCCCGGCGGAGCGCCGTAAGCTCCGTCTCGGCGTCGCGGATGATCCCGTCGAGCCTGACGTCCTCTTTCGTCTGTGTCGTGTCTCCCACGGGCGCACCTCGGGGACCGCTTTCCTGACTAACCGCGTCAGGGGCCGGCATCCCAAATCACTGCTTGGATTCCACGCTTTCTTCCGCCTCGCTCGTCTTGCGCCGCTCGCGAACGACGACGCTTCCAACCATTCCCTTGCCGTAACGCTTGAGCTCGGACGCGATATCGTTCACCTGGGCGTAATGCTTGAGTTTTCCTTCGTCGTCGATGACCAGGGCGATCGTCAGGGACATGAGCGGCATCCGCATGATCTCGCCGAGGCGGTTGCGGACCTCCATATATCCTCTTCTTATGTCGTCCTCGCGGAGCAGGATGAGCGAGCCTTTGTCGAATTCATCGATGATGTGGCGCGCGATGAACTCGGCGCGCGTGGGGGATGTGATGATGACGAAATCGTCGCCGCCGATGTGGCCGACGAAATCGTTCGCGCCCCCGAGCGAGTTGACCGCTTCGGTCACGATGTCGCTCAGGAACAGGATCGCCTCGTCGCCCTTCTGGTATCCGTAATGGTCGTTGTACGGCTTGAAATTATCGATGTCGAGATAGAGAAACGCGAATGGCTCCTTGCTCTCGATGCGCCCCTGGAGCTCCTTCTCGATCGCGCGGTTTCCAGGAAGCCCCGTCAGCGGATTCGCTTCTTTCTGCTTGAGGCTCCAGTCGAGAACGTTCCGAACGCGGAGCAGGAGCTCTTCGTTCGAGTACGGCTTGATGAGATAATCGTTCGCGCCGTCCTGAAGGCCCTTTATCTTGTCGGGGAGCTCGCTCTTCGCTGTGAGCATGATGATCGGAATCTGCGCAGTCTGGAAATTCTGGCGTATGCGCCGGCAGGTTTCGAATCCGTCCATCTTCGGCATCATGAGATCGAGGATGACCAGATCGGGACCCTCGCGGCGCACGAGCTCGAGCGCGATCTCTCCATTCTCTGCGAGAACGACGCGGTAGCCGTGCTTCTCGAGCTGGAACTTCAGGATGCGCCTGATATGATCCTCGTCGTCCACAACGAGGACCTTGTAGCCATGCTTTTTATCCACGCCGTCCATTCACGCGACCCCATTCAGATTGCCGGAAGTCCCACATGCACGCCGACCCCGAAAATATGGCAACTCGTTATTACGCAATTCATATGCCAAGGGTGGATATCGCGTCGAAAGCAACCTCCGGCGCGCCGCCACAGAGCCTATTTATCACATTTACAATGAATTACGAATTTTGGCGGGTTGGAGCCCTTTTGGCACAATCCGGGCCAATCTGCAATCATCTTTGCATAAGGGGAAGATCGGAAGCTTCTTGGACCCGCCCCGTCCAACTGGCCGTCATCATTGCATGGAGAGACCGGCACGCCCGCGCGGTTACGCGGCCCAGCTCAAGAGGTTGCCCCGGGCGAAGCTGTTGAGATCGAGGCCGTCCACGCGGCCGGCCCTGATGTGGTGGCACGCCGCGCACGCGATCATCGCAGCGTTGTCGGTGCAGTATTCGGGGCGGGGCCATGAGACCCTGATGCCGGCCGAGCCGAGACGCTCCTGCATGAGCTCGCGGAGGCGGCAGTTGGCGGCGACCCCGCCGGCGAGGTAGAAGCTCCGAGTATGCATCTCCTTGACGGCGAGGAACGATTTATCGACGAGGGCTTCGACGATCGCCTCCTGCGCGGAGGCGGCCACGTCGCTCACGATCTGCGGCGTGATGGCGGGGATGGACTCCACCTCGAGCCGCACGGCGGTCTTGAGCCCGGAGAAGGAAAAGTCGTATCCGCCGGAGTGCCTGAGCGCGCGGGGGAAATCGTATGAGGCGCGGTTGCCCGTGCGGGCCGCCAGCTCTACGGACGGACCCCCGGGGAACGGGAGAGCGAGCAGCTTTCCTATCTTGTCGAACGCCTCCCCCGCCGCGTCGTCGCGCGTGCTCCCGATGACCTCGTAGCGGCCGATCTTCTCCATGGCCACGAGCTGCGTGTGCCCTCCCGAAACGACGAGCACGAGCGCCGGAAGAACGAGCGGATTCTCGAGCGCGTTCGCGAGTATGTGCCCTTCGATATGGTGAATGCCGGCGAGCCGCGCGCCGCTGCCGTAGGCGAGCGCCTTGGCGAAGGAGAGCCCGACGAGAAGCGAGCCCGTGAGCCCCGGACCGTTCGTGACGCCTATCCCGGCCAGCGACGGGAGCTCGACGCCGGCCTCCCCCGTCACCGTTTCGTAGAGGGGAAGCAGAGTCCGCATGTGGGACCGCGAAGCGATCTCGGGAACGACGCCTCCGTATTTTTCGTGATCCAGCTGCGCCGCGGTGCGGTGCACGACGACCCCGCGGGAGGGCGAGTAGATCGCGCACGAGGTGTCGTCGCAGGACGTCTCGATGCCGAGATAGAGCTCTTCCATCGCTTCTAGAGGACCTCCTCGCCGCTCTCGCCGGTCCTCACCCTGATCGCGTCCTCGACGTTCGATATGAAGATCTTGCCGTCGCCGATCTGCCCCGTCCGCGCGGAAGCTATGATCGCCTTGACGACTCGCTCGACGTCTTCATCCTTCGCCACGACCTCGATGCGGATTTTTGGGAGAAAATCGACCTTGTACTCGCTCCCGCGGTAGAGCTCCTTGTGCCCGCGCTGTCGCCCGAATCCCTTCACCTCGATGACGCTCATGCCTCCGATGCCGACCTCCATGAGGGCTTCCTTGACCTCGTCGAGCTTGAACGGTTTGATGTACGCTTCTATCTTCTTCATCTCTTCTCCTCGATTCCTGCGCCGGGCTCCGTTATAATCCGCGTGAGAATCAGGGTACAGGAAACGATAGCGGCCTTCCAGAGAAAGTTCATGAGCGCGAAGCACGATCGCATAGCACGGCGGGCCCTCGCCGGGGACGGGGACAGGGGGGAGCTGGAGGCTCTTTTCGCGGAGCTCCGTTTCACGGATCCGGCGAAGGCGGCCTCGCTCTGGCGCCGGCTCGCCCCGCCCGGGAGCGCGGAGCCGCCGCCCGCCGGCAACGTCGCGAACCTTCTCGCAGAGCTCGCCGCGTGCTGCGATCCCGACATGGCGCTCCTGAATCTCACACGCTTCGTCGAGGCGAAGATAGCGCCCGCGCGTTTTCTCCATTCTTTCTTTCTCGCGCGGCCGGTAGCGCGCCTCATCATCACCATTTTCTCGTGCAGCTACTTTCTCGCAGACATCCTCGCGCGGAATCCGGGATACCTCTCGTGGCTCATCGAGGAGCGCACGCTCGAGGGCCCCAAGGCGCACAGCGTCTACCTATCCGAGCTCTCGCGGCAGATCGAGCCGTTCAGGGACAGGAGACGGCGTCTCAACAGCCTCAAGCGCTACTTCCGCCGCGAGACGCTCCGCATCGCCGCGCGTGATCTCATGGGGCTCGCGCGCGTCGAGGAGGTTACCGCAGAGCTCTCTTTCCTAGCCGACGCGATCATAGAAACGGTCGCCTCGATGGCCTTCGAGGGGCTCGCCGAGAGCATGGGACTCGGACCCACGGCATGGAGCTTCGACGCGCCGGTGCCTTTCCACCGCTTCGCCGTGGTTTCCCTCGGAAAGCTGGGCGGCACGGAGCTCAACTACTCCTCGGACGTCGATCTCATCTACGTGTGCGACGCCGGCGAGGGGGATCGCGAGATCGCGTTCTACGAGGCGCTCGCCAGGCGCATCACGGAGCTTCTCTCCGCGCCGACCGAGGAGGGATCGCTCTACCGGGTCGATCTGCGGCTCAGACCCGACGGGGACGCCGGCCCGATCGTCGTGACGCTCGCCGACCACCTCAACTACCTCCAGCGCAGGGCGAAGCCGTGGGAAAAGCAGTCGCTCATCAAGGCGCGATGCACGGCGGGGAACAGGGTCGTCGGAGACGCTTTTCTGGACACCTGCGCGAAGGCGGTATTCATCCAGGACCCGGGTTTCGACCCCCTCGATGAGATCGTGACGATGCGCGAGCGCTGGATAGCGTACCTCTCCGACGAGGAGCGCGCGGGAAACATCAAGCTCATGTCGGGAGGCATTCGCGACATCGAGTTCATCGCGCAGGGGCTACAGCTCCACCACGGAAGGAACCGGCCCGAAATCCGCTCGCGAAACACGCTCGAATCCATCGAGCGCCTCTCGCGATGCGGTTTTCTGAGCGCCGAGGCCAAGGAAACGCTGGAGCGGAGCTACCGCCTCTTCCGCACCGTCGAGCACCGCATGCAACTGCTCCAGAACGTGCGCACGCACATGCTCCCATCGACGGAGCCGGATCTCGCGAAAACGGCCGGGCGCGTCGCGTGCAGCGCGCTCGAGGACATCACGCCCGACAATTTCGCGACGGAGCTCGGCAGATCGCTGACAGAGGTGCAGAACCTGTTCGACCACTTTTTCAAGGACCGGCATCCCGGCGAGATACCGTTCCTCTTGTCGCTGCCCGCAAACGACCGCTCGGTCGAGGAGATGCTGGCGAGGTACGGACTGCGCGAGGGGGAGCAGGCCCACCGCTGCCTGAGCTCGCTCGTATTCGGAGACTTTCCCAGGCTCGAGGGCATCGGTACGCTCGCCGCGGCGGCGAAATCGCTCCCGGTGATTCTGGAGAATATCTCCAGGACTCCGGATCCGCCGCTCACGCTGAGGAACTTCGTGCGCATAGCGAAGGCGTCGGGGGCGGTGAGATCGACGCTCGAGCTCCTCGGAGGCGGCGGCGATCTCCTGCGCCTGCTTCTAACCGTCGCCTCGCTCTCGACGAAGCTCTCGGAGACTCTCGCGAACCGGATCGAGCTCCTCGATTTTCTGGCCGAGGGGACATCGCCCGACTTGCCGCCCGCGGCGCCGGCGGAGATGCGAACCATGGCCGGAGCGGCGGGCGCGGCCGAGCCGGGCGAGAGGCGATTCCTCCGGCGTCTCGAGCGGTGGTACGAGGAGGCCCTGCTCTTCATTCACAGTCAGAGTCCGATTCCGGAAAATGGCCCGGGGACGCTGGGCCCGCTCCTCGCGGCGGTCTCCGAAGGCGTTCTCGCCGCTCTCTTCGACGGCAGGGGCGCCGAGGGACGGAGAGTCGCGCTCATGGCGGCGGGATCGCTCGCGACCCGGAGCACCCGGTTCGGGAGCGATCTCGATCTCATCGCCGTGACGACGGATGAGCGCTCCGCGGCGATCGACGCCGATATCATCCGCGGGATACTCGAGGATGCGCGCGCAATCCGCCTGGGCCCCGTCGACATGAGGCTGCGCGGCGAAGGAGAGAGCGCCCCCCTCGTTCAGACGATCGAATACTACGAGGGCTACCTTCAAACGAGGGCTTCCCTTTGGGAGATGCTCGCCCTCGTAAAGTGCAGATTCATCTGCGGCAGCGCGGAGACGGGCTACGCCTTCGAGAGAATGCTCCGCTGCACGCTGCCGGCCGTATTCTCAAGGGAAGGATGGAAGAGGCGGCTACTCGAATCGCGCGCGAGGCTCGAGGCGCTCTCGAAAAGCGCGTGGGACGTGAAGCACGCGCAGGGCGGGCTCTATGACGTCGATTTTCTGCTGTCTGCGGCGCGGCTCCTCGGGATGATCGATTGTCCGCCGTCGGCGGACCGAAGCGAAGAGCTCGAGCTCCTTCGCTCGGCGGGGATCCTGGAAGCCGGGGACGCCGCGGCGCTCCTAGAGGCGTACCGCGTCTTCTGGACGATCGAGCACGCCGCCGCGCTGCACGACATCCCTTACCCTCCGCTGAGCGATAGGGAGACGTTCTTCGAGAATTACCTCGATCGTCTCTTCGGCGAGCGGCTGGGGGACGGCGGCGCGTTCCTCGAGAGGCTCAACCGTCAAAAACGCGGCGTCCGTGAGATATTCGACCGGTTCTTCGAACGGATCGCCTAGCGCGGCGCCCGCCGTCTGTCCGGCGGCGCTTCCTGCTCGATCGCCAGCAGATTTCTTTTCCGCCAGAGACCGCCCCCGTATCCCCCGAGCTCGCCGCTCTTGTTGACCACGCGGTGGCACGGGATGACGATCGCCACGCGGTTGAGCCCGTTCGCGTGCCCGACCGCCCGCACGGCGCCGGGAGAGCCTATCGAGCGCGCGACGTCCTCGTAGCTCCGCGTCTCGCCGTAGGGAATCTCGAGCAGCGCCCGCCAGACCCTCATCTGGAAATCGGTCCCGGGGTATTCGATCGGCACGGTGAACTTCTTCAACGCGCCGGCGAAATAGCCATCGAGCTCGCTACGCAGCCTATGGGTGAGCTCGTTCTCGCCGGGCACGATCGCGAGACCGAACCTCCGGGACAGCGCACCGAACTGCGCTTCAAGCATCCTGCGGTCGGTGAACTCGAGAAAACAGACGCCCTTCGCCGTGGCGCCCGCAGCCATGGGCCCGAGCGGCGTTTCGATCCAGGCGACGCGGATCACGTCTCCCCCGCGCGTCCTCCCCGGCGGCTTGCCGAAGCGATTGAGAAAGGCCTCTCGAAAACCGCTGTGCGATTCATAGCCGTGGGTGAGGATCACTTCGTCGAGCCGTCCGCCGTTTCTGATCTCGTCGAATGCCTTTCCGAGGCGCCGTGCCCGGCAGTACGCGTGGAACGTCATTCCGAAACGGCCGAGGAAATACCGCCGCGCCTTCGCCGGCTCGAGCCCGAGGGCGCGCAGATCGCCGTCTTTGATTCTGACCGATGGGGCATCGTCTATGCGCTCGAGGAGCTTCGACGCCCAGTCCGGGTGCTCGCCGCCGGCTTTGAGCGGCGCGCAGCGCATGCACGGCCGGTACCCGCCGAAGAGGGCTTCTCCGGCGGTCGCGAAGAACTCGACGTTCTTGGCGAGAGGCTTCCGGGCGGGGCACGAAGGGCGGCAGAATATGCCCGTCGTCCGCACTCCCACGTAGAATATCCCGTCGTACGACGCGTCCCGGTTCCGGAACGCCTTGTCCATCTCGGCTGGGGTCGGCGTGGGCTTCATTGAACTCTCCTTCCGCGAGCATCCAGGGCCTGCATCTTCACGCTGTCACCGGTAAGATACTCGCGTCTCCCGGACCCGCCACCGAAAACTGGACATGGAATCATTGCGGAGGACGGCCTCGGTAGCGCCCCCACTTCTCGTTGGGCTGCGGACCCATGACGAATTCGATCGTGCCGCCGTCTTTTATGTCGTCAAAAAACAAATTGAACGAATTCCACTCCCTACCGTTCAACCGCGCCGATTGAATATAGATGTTCTTCTCCGAGAGCTTTTCCGCGGTCATCGTGAACGTCTTTCCGTTCGAGAGATGCATCACGGCCCTGTCGACCGTCGGGCTTCCGATCACGTAGCCGTCGCTTCCCGGGCAGACCGGATAGAACCCGAGCGCATTGAAGATGTACCACGCCGACATCTGTCCGCAGTCGTCGTTCCCGCAGAGCGAATTCGGCTCGTTGCCGTATTGCGTTCTCATGATTTCATGGACGAGCCTCTGCGTCTTCCACGGCTCGCCGGCATAGCAGTATAGATATATAATGTGGTGGCTCGGCTCGTTCCCGTGCCAGTACTCGCCGATTCTGCCCTGGATATCGTCCACGCCCTTGCTGTCTTCCGCCCGAGCGACGAAGAGTGAATCGAGCTTGGCCCTGAACGGCGCGACGCCTCCGAAAAGATCGACGAGCCCCGGCACGTCATGAGGCACGTACCACGTGTACTGCCAGCTCGTTCCTTCCGTGATGTCCCCTCCCTCGACGTAGAGATGCGGATCGAAAGGCGTGCGCCACTTTCCCTGCGAATCCTTTCCGCGCATCAGATTGTACGAGCGATCGAATATGTTCCGGTAGCTTCTCGAGCGCTTCATGAAATACTCGTAGTCTCCTTCCTGGGCAAGGCGACCGGCCATCTGCGCGACGCAGTAATCGTCGTAGGCGTACTCGAGCGTCTTGGAGACGGATTCGTTCTCCTTGTCGAAGGGCACCCAGCCCAGACGGGCGTAAGTCGCCACGTTATCATAGTTCGGATTCATGGCCGTGGCCTTGACGGCTTCGTAGGCGCGGTTGGCGTCGAATCCCCTGACCCCTTTGAGGTAGGCGTCGACGATCACCGGAACGGCGTGATAGCCGATCATGCACCACGTCTCGTTCCCCTGCAGCGACCAGACCGGAAGCAGGTGCTCGACGCTCTGATCGTAGTGCGCGAGCATCGAGT
>JAQTVX010000075.1 GCA_028706585.1 Candidatus Krumholzibacteriia bacterium
CGCCGGCCCCCAGGAGAGGCGAGATCCTATATCGCCTCGCTCAGGTGCTCATGGCCCGCAAGGAGGAATGCGCCCGTCTGATGACGAGGGAAATGGGCAAGATCATAAAGGAAACGCGCGGCGACGTTCAGGAGGGGATCGATACAGCCTTTTACGCAGCCGGCGAGGGACGCAGGCTTTTCGGCGATACGTGTCCGGTCGAGCTTCCGAACAAGTTCGGGATGTCCGTCAGACAGCCGATCGGCGTGTGCGGTCTGATCACGCCGTGGAACTTTCCGATGGCCATTGCGACGTGGAAGATGTTTCCGGCGCTCATCTGCGGTAACACGGTGGTTTTGAAGCCGGCGAGCGATACTCCGGCGTCCGCGGCCAAGCTGGTCGAGGCCGTGGCGGAAGCGGGCGTTCCGGCCGGCGTCGTGAATCTCGTGCACGGAACGGGGAGCGGCGTTGGAACCCCGCTGGTCGAGCATCCGGGCGTCCGCCTCATCTCGTTTACCGGATCGTCGGCCGCCGGGAAAGATATCGCGGCGCGCTGCGGCAAGCAGCTCAAAAGACTCTCCCTGGAGCTCGGCGGAAAGAACGCGCAGATTGTAATGGCGGATGCCGACCTCGATCTCGCTCTCGAGGGCGTTCTATGGGGTGCGTTCGGAACGGCCGGACAGCGATGCACGGCGACGTCGCGCCTCATTCTGCACACGCCCATCAAGGAGAAGTTCCTCGGGATGCTTGTGGAACGCACCAAGAAGATCCGCATTGGGAACGGCCTCGATGAGGTGATCGAGATGGGTCCGCTCGTCAACGAGGGTCAGCGCGAGACCGTAAGGAAGTATGTCGAGATCGGCAGGAAAGAGGCGAAGCTGCTCTGCGGCGGAAATCCGCTCACGACGGGACCGCACCGCAATGGATGGTTTTTCGAACCGACGATCTTCGACGATGTGGCCCCGGACGCGCGAATCGCGCAGGAAGAGATCTTCGGGCCGGTTCTCTCCGTTCTCGAGGCGTCAGACCTCGATACGGCCGTTCGGATCCTGAACAACACGCGCTACGGGCTTTCGAGCTCCATCTACACGAGAGACGTCAACGGCGCTTTCAGGGCCATCCGGGATATCGAGGCGGGCATCACCTACGTCAATGGGCCTACGATAGGGGCTGAGGTGCAGCTGCCCTTTGGAGGGGTGAAGGATACCGGAAACGGGCATCGGGAGGCTTCGCATACGGTTCTCGACACCTTCAGCGAATGGAAATCCGTGTACGTCGACTACAGTGGAAGGCTCCAGAAGGCCCAGATCGATACGAGCGAATGAACGTCGCGCCGCGCGAGCCGTTACGGTGCGGCCGCGGTCGAGAAATTGGCGGTGGCCGGGAAGGTGCCCCCGTGGAGAAGAAGGATGTCGGCATGTTGAGAACAAATGCGCCCAATTGCGTTATCAAATCGGTTCTCGGGGGGATCTCCCACCCGCGGATTTCCCTCAAGAATCCCTACCTCGTCGACTCGGATGGCGATATCCACGTGCTTCCCGGCGTCGGAGGAATCACCTACAACGCCGCCATCGGAGATTCGGCGTTCAATTTCGCGGGCGATCACGTCGAGCCTGGAGTCAGCATCACGCTCGACGAGAAGGACAGGGACGGGGCGAGTCTCGGGGCGCTGTGCGTTCTCTCGTGCATCGGAAACGAAGCGCGCGTGGTGAGCGGCGAAGCGATCCATGCGCGAGGCTTCGTGACGGGGAAGCACGGCGGCGTCGAGCACGTCATCATCGATTTTGCTCCATCGGTGCTGGATAAGCTCGTTATCGGCGATCGCGTCCAGATCAGGGCGTGCGGGCAGGGGCTGGAGCTGAAGGATTTTCCAGACGTCCAGCTCATGAGTATCGATCCGGATCTGTTGCAGAGAATGGGTATCGTCATCCAGAACAGCCAGATTATTGTGCCGGTGACGCATGTTATTCCGGCTTCGATCATGGGATCGGGCACGGGATCGCGGCACAGTTTCAGCGGAGATTACGACATTCAGGTATCGGACAGAGATCTGGTGCAGAAGCACGGTTTGCAGAGTCTGCGTCTCGGCGACGTCATCGCGATCAGGGATGCCGACTGCCGGTTTGGACGATCGATCAGGACGGACGCGATCTCGATAGGTGTCATCGTCCACGCCTCATGCGTTGTCAGCGGGCACGGCCCTGGCGTGACCGTGATCATGACGACGGCGAAGAGGCAAATCGTTCCCAAATTGGAGCAGGAGGCGAACATTGCGAGCTATCTCGGCATCGGCCGATTCCATCGGCCCTCTTCGGACGGTCGCAGGAGGCGTCGATAGCTCGGAAGGAGCATACGAATGAAGGACTGGAAGAAGATATTCCCGGAGCTCGCCTGGATCGGCGACGTCTCGCTGGTACAGAAGGTGGCGAAGGTTTGGGACGAGGCGTACGAGCGTGGGGGCTGGAAAGGGGACGACATCGACTCTGTTCCGTTCACTCTCCTCGTGGGAGAGACGAAGATCACGCTCGTCGAACATACTCGACTCGTGACGAGTCTATGCAGGGCGATAGCCGAGACGATGAAGAACGTCGGCGGCATCGCGCTCAACAACGATCACCTCATAGCGGGCGCGCTTCTTCACGACGTCGGCAAGCTCCTTGAGTATCGAAGAACGGCGGACGGATTTCAGGTGTCACGCAGCGGCAAGCTGCTGCGCCATCCGCTTTCGGGAATGGGGCTCGCCATGAAGGGAGATCTGCCCGAGGACGTCTATCACATCATCGCCGTCCACTCGCGCGAAGGGGAAGGATCGTACAGGAGCCCCGAGGCGATAGCCCTCCATCACGCCGATTTCATCGCCTTCGAGACAATCAAGGCGATGGGAGGAGGAGCTGCCTCAGGCAAGAAATGAGCGCGCGCATCATCGGCAGAATTGTCCTCGGCATTTTCATCTGCACGGCGCTGGCGCTCCCCGGTGTCGGAGCGGCTGGAATCGGCGCGCGAGCGGGGAGGAACATTCCCCGCGGCGGCGATCCAGGCTCCTTGCTGAAATGTTCACCGCGTCTTCAAAGGCTCCTTGCCTCGAGCGATTCCGGCGACACTGTCGCAGTCTGGATCTTTCTCTCCGATCGCGGGGGGGCGGAGAAAGTCGGGAGAGATCCCTGCCTGTCGCCTCGCTCGGCGAGCCGGCGCCTATTGAGAGGCGGCGCTGAAACCGACGAGCATGACCTTCCAGTCAATCGAGGCTATATCGATTCGCTCCGCAGCCGAGTGGTGAGGCTGCGTCATGTCTCGCGGTACTTCAACGCTGTGAGCGCCGACGTGGATTCCCGCTGGATCGGCGCCCTGTGCGCGTGTGATTTCGTGAGATCGCTGGATCGTATCGCTTCGGGCGGCTCCCCTGCTCCTCCTATCGATTATCAGACTGACCCCTACTCCTCAGCCCAGGGGTCCGAAGATTATCAGATCGACTATGGCGCCAGCTACGACCAGCTGAATCAGATCGGCACAATCGAGCTTCTCGAGGAGGGTTACAATGGGTCGGGGGCGGTCTCGGGGCAGTCGCCCGTACTGATCGCGATTCTCGACACCGGCTTCAAGATCGAACACGAGGCGCTGGCGGACGTTCAAATCGAGGCGCAGTGGGATTTCGTGCAGGGGGACTCGGTCGTATCGAACCAGGACGGTGATGCGTCGGATCAGGATTATCATGGCACGACCGTCCTCGGCATCATCGCCGGCCACGCGGAAGGGAGCCTCATCGGGCCGGCGTGGGGTGCGAGATACCTTCTCGCGAAGACCGAGATCGTCACCGTCGAAGAACCGATCGAGGAGGATCATTGGATCGCTGGAATAGAGTGGGCGGACAGCGCCGGCGCCGATATCGTCACGAGTTCGCTCGGATACTCTAATTGGTATACGAACGAAGAGCTCAACGGGGATTCGGCGCTCTGCACGGTTGCGGCGGACATCGCCGTATCGCACGGCATCGTCGTCGTCAATTCCGCGGGAAACAGGGGGGCCGCCGGGCTCGTTGCCCCCGCCGACGGGGACAGCGTGCTCGCGATCGGAGCGGTCGACGCAAGCGGCACCATAGCGTACTTCAGTTCCCGCGGCCCGACGGCGGACGGCCGGATCAAGCCCGACTTCACGGCGAGAGGGGTCAAGGCTCTGAGCGTGTCGTATTCGGATCTATCGGCGTACGGCCTATACTCCGGGACATCCTACGCGGCGCCCATCACGGCAGGAATGTGCGCGCTTCTTCTCGAGGCGCACCCGGAATGGAACGCAATCGAGTTGCGCGATGCGCTGCGCGCCACCTCATCGAAGAGTGCTTCTCCCGACAACACGTACGGGTGGGGGATCCCGAACGCCGCGCTCGCTTCGGAATATGAGGGCTCATTCACTCAAACTGCGGGGGCCTTTCCGAACCCGTTTAACAGGGAGACGAACGTCATGCTGTCGCTTGCCTCTCTGGCGCCCATGACGGTCAGGGTCTATGATTGCAGGGGGATCGCCATAAGGACGCTCGCCAAAGGCAGGCCGGCGCAGCAATCCTTTACGCTCACGTGGGACGGGAGGAACGACCGCGGCGAGCGCTCCGCGAGCGGCGTATATTTTCTCCGCATCGAGTCTCCGGGTCTCAGCAAGACCGTCAAGGTAATTCTCTTGCGCTGATAGTTTCATCGGCATTTTCCATTGGCATTTCCGCTCCATTTGGGATTAGAATTGCAGCGCGCGGCTTCATGCCGTGCTGGTGGTGCAACTCGTTGATAAATTGCCAGATAGGAGGTCTCCATTGGAGCCCAAATACGTATTCTTCTTCGGCGGCGGCGCGGCAAGGGGCAATAAGAGCATGAAGGATATTCTCGGCGGGAAGGGAGCGGGGCTAGCCGAGATGACGAATCTCGGCATCCCCGTGCCGGCGGGATTCACGATATCGACGGAGGTCTGCTTGTATTTCTACGTGCACGGCGGGGCATATCCAGAGGGGCTCGATGCGGAGGTTGCGGAGAATCTCGGCCGGATCGAGGACATCATGGGGGCGAAATTCGGCGACACGAAGGCGCCTCTTCTTCTTTCGATACGCTCGGGAGCGCGTGCGAGCATGCCGGGCATGATGGATACCGTCCTGAACCTCGGTCTCAACGACGACACGGTGAAAGCGCTAGCGCGCGCGAGCGGCGATGAACGTTTTGCCTACGACTGCTATCGCAGGTTCGTTCAAATGTACGGCGACGTGGTGCTCGGTCTCAAGCCGGCGAAGAAGGATGATATCGATCCTTTCGAAGAGATCCTCTCGGCAAAGAAAAGCGAGGCGCGCGCGGAAAAGGACATCGATCTCGGCGTCGACGACCTCAAGGATCTCATATCCCGCTACATTCTCATGATCAAGAAAAGGCTCGGCGTAGATTTCCCGCGCGATCCACGGGAGCAGCTGTGGAAAGCGATAGGCGCCGTGTTCAACTCCTGGAACAACGAGCGCGCGCGGACGTACCGGAGGCTCAACGGCATCCCCGAGTCGTGGGGAACTGCGGTCAACGTCCAGGCGATGGTATTCGGAAACCTGGGGAACGATTCCGGCACCGGCGTTGCCTTCACGAGAAATCCGGCGACCGGGGAAAACGTTTTCTATGGCGAATATCTGATGAAGGCCCAGGGAGAGGACGTCGTGGCGGGGATCCGTACGCCGCAGCCGATCAACAGGAAGCAAAAGGGCGATGAGAAGATTCAGTCGCTCGAGGAGGAGATCCCGGGCATCTACCGCGAGCTCGACGACGTGCGGTGCAAGCTTGAGAGCCATTTCGCTGAAATGCAGGATCTCGAGTTCACGATCCAGAAAGGTCGGCTGTGGGTTCTCCAGACGCGCACGGGAAAGCGGACGGGATTCGCCGCGATCAGGATCGCGATTGATATGGTGAGGGAAGGCCTCATCACGAAGGAAGAGGCGATCCGCCGGATAGAGCCGGAACAGCTCAACCAGTTTCTCAGGCCCGTCTTCGATCCAGCCGGCAAGGCGAAGGCCGCCCGCGAAGGCAAGCTTCTGGCGAAGGGAATCAACGCTGGCCCGGGCGCGGCGACCGGGAAGATCGTCTTCAACGCCGCCGATGCCGAGGAGCGCGCGGGACGAGGCGACGAAGTCATTCTCGTAAGGATTGAAACCAGCCCCGAGGACATCAGGGGAATGAGCGTTGCCCGCGGCATTCTCACCTCGACCGGAGGCGCGACGTCGCACGCCGCGCTCGTCGCTCGGCAGATGGGGAAGGTATGCGTGGTTGGCGCGAAGGATCTCGACATCGATTACCGGAAACGCACGCTGTCGGTCGGCGCGCGAGTGATGCGGGAAGGGGATTTCATCTCGATCGACGGGATGACCGGAGAGGTGATCGAGGGCAAGATCTCGACGCGTCCATCCGAGGTGCTTCAGGTGCTCATCGATAAGACCCTCGACGGGAAGCAGTCGAGCCTTTTCAAGGATTTCGAGGAGCTCATGTCTTGGGCGGACGGGATTCGCACCCTGGGCGTCCGGGCCAACGCCGACCGCCCCGATCAGGCGGCCCAGGCGGTGGCGTTCGGCGCCGAAGGCATCGGCCTCTGCCGCACCGAGCACATGTTCTTCGAGGGAGAGCGGATCGACGCCGTCCGCGAGATGATACTCGCTTCGGACCCCGATGGCCGCAAGCGCGCTCTCGCCAAGCTCCTTCCAATGCAGCGCGAGGATTTTCGCGGGATATTCGAGGCGATGGGAGAGCGGCCCGTCACGATCAGGACGCTCGATCCGCCGCTGCACGAGTTCTTGCCGCACGAGGATCGCGAGATCGCCGCTCTCGCCAAGAAGATGGGGGTGAACGAGGCGCAGCTGGCCGAAAAGGTCAGATCGCTTCACGAAGCGAACCCGATGCTCGGGCATCGGGGATGCAGGCTCGGCATAGTCTTCCCGGAGATCACGGAGATGCAGGCGCGCGCGATCTTCGAAGCGGCGTGCGCCCTAGTGAAGGAGGGAAAGAAGCCGAGGCCGGAAGTGATGATTCCGCTCGTGGGGGACGTTCGAGAGCTCGAGCTCCAGAAGGGGGTCGTCGATCGCGTCGCGATGGAGGTGCAGAGAGAGACCGGCGTCAAGGTGGATTATCTCGTCGGGACGATGATCGAGATCCCGCGCGCGGCGATCACGGCCGACCGTATTGCGGCCGTCGCTCAGTTCTTCTCATTCGGTACGAACGATCTCACGCAGACGACCCTCGGGGTGAGCCGGGACGACGCCGGGAAGTTCCTGGGCGATTATGTCGACAAGGGAATCTGGCCGAGCGATCCGTTCCAGAAGCTCGATGTGGAGGGGGTCGGCGCACTCGTCAGGATGGGGGTCGAGAAGGGGAGAAGCGTTAACCCCAAGCTCAAGGTCGGTATCTGCGGCGAACACGGGGGAGAGCCTTCGTCGATCGCGTTCTGTCAGGCCGCCGGGCTCGATTACGTGAGCTGTTCGCCCTTTAGGGTGCCGATCGCGATTCTCGCGGCGGCGCAGGCTGCTCTCAAGAGCGCTCGATGAGGCGCTCCTTTCATTCGCTTCCGCGCCAGGCGCGCGGCGCCAAAGGAGGTTCGCGATGGATCTCGGAGGGGACCTTTCGATAATCGAGCCTTCGGTCGCGTTTCAGATAATGAGCTTCGCCGGGCTCACCGGCGAGCTCAAGCTCGTAACGGCCGACAACGTGGCGAGCTTCTATTTCAAGGAGGGCGGGCTCATCTACGCCACGATCGATACGCGGAGGAAGAAGCTGGGGAGATTCCTCATCGAGAAGGGATGGATCACGGAAGAGCAGCTCAACAAGGTGCTCCGCGAGTACGCGCCGAAGGAGAAGTACGGCCGCATCGGGCACGCGCTGATCGCGCGGGGGTATCTAGACTACAACTCCCTCGCCTCCGCTATCCAGGAGCAGATGAAAGAGGTTGTTTACGAGGTGCTCTCGTGGAAGAAGGGGCAGTTCATCTTCTTCAAAGGCATACTTCCGCAGGATGAGGATATCCTTCTCGACGTCAAGCTCGACCACCTGATACTCGAAGGATTGAAGCGACTCGACGAGGCCAAGGATCCCCAGTGATGAAACGCCTTATCGCTCCGCTTCTCATCTCGTGCTTCATCGCTTCTCAGGGCGCTGCTCAATCAGAACGTTCTTCGGACGTTCCCCGGTCACTGGCCGCCGGTGGCACGTTTGTCTCTCTAGCCGACGATGCCTCGGCGCTCTTCGTGAATCCCGCAGGGACGATGGCGGCTTCTGATCCCGCGGCCTACCTCGATTACTCCGAGCCGCCTTGGAGCGATGTAGCACGCGAATCGAGGCTCGCCGTTACGGGGGCGGCGCGGCGAATGGGCTTTGCCTTGGGGTGGTACCGCTTCGGCTCTGATGCAGGTTCTTTCGATC
>JAQTVX010000076.1 GCA_028706585.1 Candidatus Krumholzibacteriia bacterium
CTGTCGTGAATTATGGGCTATTTTATCTCTGAACCGATTGGTCTGATAATTGCTGCGCTCAACACCGTAACATTCATTACGATCGTTTACGCATTCTTGAAGGCGGTTGAAGAACGAAGCTGGTTGCTCCATGTGTTGGACAGGGTTTACACGCCGCTTCTTGCACCACTCAGAAGAGCTCTGCCGGCGTGGAAGATCGATCCCGCGTCGCTCATTTTTGCCGCCGTTCTTCAGATCGTCGCGTTCTACATTAAGAGACGCTGGCATTAGCCGGGATCAGGAGGCAGCACGATGAGAGTCACGCCGCTCGATATCAGGAAGCAAGAGTTCAAGAAGGTCATGCGCGGGCTGGATTCCGAAGAGGTCTACGCATTTTTGAACACCGTCGCCGAGGAGTACGAGGCGGTTCTTTCCGACAACAAGAATCTGCGCGAGCGCCTCGTTGCTCTCGAGGAGCGCCTGAACGAGTTCAAGGCGATCGAGACTAACCTGCGCAACACGCTTCTCACCGCGGAGAAGCTGACGCATGAGGCCAAGGAAAATGCCCGCCGCGAGGCGAGCCTCATGATTCGGGAGGCGGAGATGGAGGCCGACAAGGCCGCCGAAACGATCCGCGCCCACACCAGCCAGCTTCGCCGCGAGATCCTCGAGCTCAAGAAGAACAAGGACAACTACATCACCCGGCTCAAGACTCTTCTCGACAGCCACAAGAAAATGCTCGACGGCTTCGAGGAAGATTTCGCAGGCGTCGACCGGGCGATAGAGCAGATCGGACAGCAGGTCGAGGAGGACGTGCGAAAAACTCCGGCGCCTCCCCGTATGAGCCGCGACAAGATCACCGAGGGCTTCGGACAGGCTCCGAAGGACAAAGTCACCTGGGAGGACGAGCGCCGCAAGGGCGACGAGGCGAGGCCGCAGATGCCGAAGCCTGGTCTCGAGACGCGCGAAGCCCCGAATCAGAGGACTAGACCTCCCGAGGATATGAATATCTTCGCCGTGCCGGGCGCGGGCGATGGAATGAACCAGACCGCCTCGCCGCAGCAGCCGCGGCAGCCGGCGCCGAGGGCAGCCGAGCAGCTCCGTATCGATCCGATCGGCGCCACGATCGCCGAGACCCCGGCACCTCCGCAGGCGCGTCCGGCGGCCGAGCCGGTTCAGCCGGAGGTTCCGAGGGCCCAGGACGATTGGCGGCAGTACGAGGTCCGCAATAAGCCGACCGATTGGAAGAGCTACGAGATCGAAGGTCAGGGGGCGCGACAGGGAGAAGAGCCGCATGCTGCAGGCCGCATGGGGGATCTGGACGTCGAGAACGCGCTGTCGAGCTTGAAAGAGGTCTCCGGCGCGGCCGAAGTCCAGCAGCCCCGCAGGGAAATGAATCAGATGCCGTCCCAGGGTCCCGCGCAGTCGCACGGGCCGGCGCAGCCGCACGCGGCGGCCCAGCAGCAGGCGCCCGCGGAGCAGCCGGTGAATGCAGATGCGAATCCCGACGCGACGTGGTCGATGGAAGATCTCAGGAAGAACCTGACCAATCTCACGAAGGATGAAGGAAATAAAGGATAGCGGCGGAGACCGGATTCGGTTCCGCGTGAGAATTCAACCCGCAGCCCCTCGAAACGAGCTCCTCGGCTGGAACGCAGCCGGGGAGCTTCGTATTAAGGTAGCCGCGCCTCCCCGCGCGGGGGAGGCGAACGAGGAGCTCGTGAGATTCCTCGCGAAGCGCCTCTCCGTGCCGAGGCGGGAGATCGAGCTCGTGTCCGGTGGGAAATCGCGGACGAAGACGCTCTCCGCGCCGGCCTCGCTCGCGAAGGCCCTTGGAGAGCTGCCCGAGATCTGACCTGCCTTTGCTATTGAACGGCCCCTTGATAATCGTTTAATCTAACCATACCGGAGTCGCTGGACCGTCGAGAAAGGGGTCGTCAGTGTCGGATCTATTCGAACGAATCGATGAGAGCGTCGACTATATCAAGGAGACCGCCACCCGCATTGACAGCCGCGCCGACTCAAAGCCGTCTTTCGGGATAATCCTGGGGAGCGGCCTTGGAGGGCTCGCGAAACAGATCGAGGTCGCGGCGACCATTCCATACGAGGAAATCCCCAATTTCCCGGTCTCGACCGTGAAAGGGCTGCATGCCGGCAATCTCATTCTCGGCAAGCTCGCGGACCGCAAGGTCGTCGCGATGGAGGGCCGCGTTCATTACTATGAGGGCTACACGCTCGAGCAGGTCACGTTTCCCATACGCGTGATGAAGGCGCTCGGGGCGCGCTCTCTCATCCTCACGTCGGCGGTGGGCGGTATGAACCCGGGCCTCGAGCCCGGCGACATCGTAGCGGTCACCGATCACATCAACCTCATGGGTGACAACCCGCTCATCGGACCGAACGACGAGCGCCTCGGCCCGCGTTTCCCCGACATGAGCGAGCCGTACACGAGAGCCTACATCGAGCTTCTCGAAAGAATCGCTATCGAGGCGAAGATAACGGTCAAGCGCGGCGTTCTGGCCGCGCTCGCCGGGCCCAATCTCGAGACGGCCGCGGAGTACAGGTTCCTCCAACGCATCGGCGCCGACATCGTGGGGATGTCCATGGTGCCCGAGACGATCGTAGCGGTTCACGGCTCGATGAAGGTGCTCGGTCTATCGGTCGTCACCGACAAGGCGGATCCCGACCATCTCGAGCCCGTCAATATCGCCAAGATCGTCGCGAACGCGGAGAAGGGCGAGGCCAAGCTCACGAAGCTCGTGTGCGAGTTCCTGCGGAGGGTCTGAAATCGCGCGAGCGGCGCGCCCGTCCAAGAGCGCGCCGGTACTGAATCCCGGACATAAATAGGGCGCGGGAGAATTACTTCCCCCGCGCCCTCGTGCTATTGTCTCCGCTGAATTTCAGTTTCGACTAGTAGCGTTCGCGGCTCCCGCCACCGTATCCTCCGCCTCTCGGCTTGTCCTCGCGCGGCTTGGCCTCATTGATGTTGAGGTCGCGGCCGTTGACGTTCTTGCCGTTGAGCTCGGCGATGGCCTTGTCGGCCTCGGCGGCGTTGTCCATCTCAACGAACCCGAAGCCCCTCGAGCGGTCCGTGTACTTGTCCTTTATGACGCGCGCGGAGCTGACGGTGCCGAACGGGGCGAAAATCTGATTCAACTGGTCGTCATTCGTATCGAATGACAGGTTGCCTACGTATATCTTCTTTGACATTGTCCTAGTTTCCTTTCACTAACTGACCAAAAAAGTACCAACAATTGAGCTGCTGTCCTGTGATTTCTCAAATCAAATAGAATCCACCTCTCTCCTTCGTGCTTGTATCCCTTGATTGTTTCCGGATTGCCCGCACAGTGGCTTGCCCGGAAAACGTACGCACAAGATCTCTATCGATTCCGAATTGTCCCTGGATTAATAAGGTAGGATTGTACCGTATTGATGGGGCCCTTGCATCGAGGCGATCTTGAATTCTGAACTACAAACTTCTGCCGAACTCTCCTTCGAAAACATACCACGGGGATAGTATACTGCTATCCCTTGCATAAAGCGAGCACAATCTTTCGTTTTTCAATAATTAATTGGGGCGGCGGCCAAGAGGGGACAATGCCCAACGACCGCTCTTGACACGGGAGCCGTTTTTCTATATAAGCTATAACTCAAGCTTGGCAGGCGATTAACCCCGGGTGTCCCGATCAGACGGCACGGGGTTATCGTGTTGTATGCCCGCCCTTTGGGCGGGCGGCGATCCAGGGCGCGTCGACAGGCTCTATTATGGCCGAAAAAGAGACAACGAGAAAACGCTACCCCGAGCTTGCGCCGTTCAGCGAGGCGATCAAGCTCGAAGCCGAGATCCTCGCCTTCTGGGAAGCGAACAACGTCTTCAAGCGCAGCATCGAGGAGCGGCCCTTCGACAACGCGTTCGTCTTTTACGAGGGCCCGCCGACCGCGAACGGGCGCCCCGGCGTCCACCACGCCCTGTCGCGCACCATCAAGGACCTCGTTTGCAGATATCAGACGATGAAGGGGCATCGCGTCGTCCGCAAGGCCGGTTGGGATACGCACGGGCTTCCGGTGGAGATCGAGGTCGAGCACCAGCTCGATATCAACGGCAAGGATCAGATCGAGCACTACGGCATTGCGCGGTTCAATGAGAAATGCCGGGAGAGCGTATTCAAGTATCTCGACGAGTGGCTCGAGTTCACGAAAAAGCTCGGCTACTGGCTCGATCTCGACGATCCGTACATCACCTTCAAGAACGACTATATCGAATCGGTCTGGTGGATTCTCAAGCAGTTCTGGGATCAGGACATGCTCTTCCAGGGACACAAGATCGTCCCGTACTGCCCGAGATGCGGCACGTCGCTCTCGAGCCACGAGGTGTCGCAGGGATACGCGGACGCCCAGGATCCATCCATTTTCATCAAGCTCAAGCTCGTCGACGAAGACGCCTATTTCCTCGTGTGGACGACGACGCCATGGACTCTCATCTCGAACGTGGCGCTCGCCGTCGGCCCCGACCACGATTACGTGCGCGTGCGGAACAAGGGGGAGGTCCTCATCCTCGCCGAGGCGCTCGTCGGCGTGCTCGACGGCGACACAGAGATCCTCGGCTCCGTCAAGGGAGCCGACCTCATCGGCAAGCGCTACGAGCCGTGCTTCCCGTTTTTCGACAAGATGGTAGACGCGTTCAGGGTCATCGGGACGGACTTCGTTTCTCTCGAGGACGGCACCGGCATCGTCCACATGGCCCCGGCCTTCGGCGAGGACGACTACAACGCCGGCAAGGCCGAGAATCTTCCGATGCTCCAGCCGGTGGACCCGGCCGGGAAGTTCACGCCCGAGGTGACGCCATGGGCGGGAATGTTCATCAAGGACGCCGATCCCGAGATCATCACGGATCTCAAGAAGCGCGGCATTCTCTACCGGAGCGGAAAAATTACGCATTCGTACCCGTTCTGCTGGCGCTGCAGATCGCCCCTCATCTATTACGCGCGGCGCTCATGGTACATCAAGACGACGGCGTTCAAGGATCTCCTGCTCGAGGCGAACTCGAAGGTGCAGTGGTTCCCGCCCGAGATCGGCGAGAACCGTTTCACCGCATGGCTCGAGGGGAACGTCGACTGGGCGCTCTCGCGCGAGCGGTATTGGGGAACGCCGCTCAATATCTGGACGTGCGAGGCGTGCAAGGAGCAATTCTGCATCGGTTCCGTCGAGGAGCTGCGCTCGATCGCCGAGGCGTTTCCCGAGGAATACGATCTCCACAAGCCGTTCATCGACGATCTCGACGTCGGCTGCCCCGAGTGCGGCGGCAAGATGAAACGAGTGCCGGAAGTGATCGACTGCTGGTTCGACTCGGGCTCGATGCCGTTCGCGCAGTATCATTATCCGCACGAGAACATGGATCTTTTCAAGAGCCAGTACCCGGCCGAGTTCATCAGCGAGGGGGTCGAGCAGTCGCGGGGATGGTTCTATTCGCTCCTCGTGATCGGCGCCTTTCTCACGAAGCAGAGCCCCTACAAGCGGTGTCTCCCGCACGGGCTGGTGCTCGATGCGGCGGGGCAGAAGATGAGCAAATCCCGCGGTAACGCCGTCTCGGCGAGCGACGTCCTCGCCTCGGACGGCGCCGACGCTCTGCGTTGGTATATCCTCGCGAGCGGCTCGCCCTGGCTCCCGAAACGTTTCGATTACGAGGCGCTCCGCGACACGGCCAACAGGTTTCTCGGCGCGATCCGCAACCTGTACAATTTCTTCTCGCTATACGCCGAGATAGACGGCTTCCAGCCCTCGGGGAACCTGAAGAGCGCGAACCTGCTCGATCGCTGGATCATCTCGCGGTGCAACTCGACGGTGCGCGAGGTGACCGACATGCTCGATCGCTACGAGCCGACCCGCGCCGCCCGCGCGATCCAGGTGTTCGTCATAGACGAGCTGTCGAACTGGTATCTCCGCCGCAGCCGCCGCCGCTTCTGGAAGAACGAGATGTCGGACGACAAGCTGGCGGCGTACGAGACATTCTACACGGTGCTCAGGCAAGTGACGATTCTCTCGGCGCCGTTCATTCCATTCTTGAGCGAGGCTGTGTACCGTAGACTCCGCGGCGCCAAGGACAGCGTCCACCTCGAGCTCTATCCCGCGGTCGACGAGAGCGCGATAGACGCCGATCTCGAAAAGAGAATGGCAGGGGTGCTCAAGACCGTTTCCGCGGGACACTCGCTCCGCAATACGGCGCAGGTCAAGGTCCGCACGCCTTTGGCTGAGCTCTTCGTTCACAGCCCCTATCCGGTCGAGACGGAATGGCTCGGGAGCGAGGAGTTTGCGTTTCTCGTTCGCGACGAGTTGAACGTCAAGAAGATCACGCTTCTCGATAGTCCGGAACGCCAAGTAAAATATAAGGTTAAGGCCGATTTCTCCAAGCTCGGCAAGCGCCTCGGGAAGAACATGAAACAGGCGGCCGGGATCCTGGAAGCGCTGGATGCCGCCGGGGTCAAGACTCTCCTCTCGAAGGGCGAGATCGCAATCGAACTCGATGGACAAAAAGAGGTTATAACCAAAAAAGAGGTACAAATCCTGCAAGAGACCGCGCAAGGCTTCATCGCGGGGACCGATGGGGACCTCACGGTCATTCTGGACACGCGCCTGACAAGCGAGCTCATCAAAGAGGGGCTCGCGCGCGAGCTCGTCAATCGCATCCAGAATTTCCGCAAGGAATCAGGGCTCGAGGTGAGCGATCGCATAGAGCTTTCGTTCCGCGCGAGCGAGGAAGTTTCTGTTGTGTTCCGCGAATTCGGTGAGCATATTTGCATGGAAACGCTCGCCGCATCGCTCGATGAGGGCGAAAAAGACTGGAAATTTACGACGGCATTCAAGGCCGGTGAATATTCAATAGAACTGTGGATGAGACGCCTTTAGAGTTCCGACCGATGCAAGGAGAATAGGGCGATGGCTCAGAAGAAAACCGCTAAGAGAACCGCGAAAAAGGCCGTCAAGAAGGCCGTAAGGAAAGTCGCCAGGAAAACCGCGAAGAAGGCCGTCAAGGTGTCTGCCAGAGCGGCCGTGAAGAAAGTTGTGAAGATGGCAGACAGGAAAATCGTGAGGATTGCCGAAAAGAAGGTCGACGCGAAAAAGAGAAGACTCTCGAAGAAAGAGCTCGAGCACTACCGCCAGACGCTTCTCGCCGAACGGAGCCGCATTCTCCACGAGCTCGGGCGGATCACCGAGGCTATCAACGAATCGGCCGAGGAACAGGAGGCCGCCAAGCAATCCTATTCGAACCACCTCGCCGATCTCGGCACCGATTACATGGAGAAGGAAAAGAACTACTACTACGCCGACCAGGAAGGCCAATTCCTGAAAGCCATCGAGGCGGCTCTCGAGCGAATCGAGCGCGGCGAGTACGGTCTCTGCATCGAGTGCGGGGAACTCATCTCCGAGAAGCGGCTCGAAGCGGTGCCCTCGGCCGAGCTTTGCATCGCTTGCAAAGACAAAAAGGAAAAGATCGAGAGGAGTCGTTGATCGGTGCTCTACTTCGCGATCGCGGCCCTCGTCGTCATAATTGACCAGGCCTCCAAGCGGCTTGTCTGGGAAATCTACAAGTATCAGGGCTGCGCGGAAGTGATCGACGGATTCCTGCGCTTCACGCTCAACAGAAACAGGGGAGCCGTCTTCGGAATCCTCTCAAACGCGTCGCACCTGCTTCTCGTGATCAGGATCATTTCCATCGGCGTGCTGGTGTATTTCGCGTACCGCATGCGGTTCGCTCCGACGCGCAAGCGGGTCTATCTCGGCCTCATCCTCGGAGGCGCGTTCGGCAATCTCATCGATCACCTGGCGGCAGGAGAGGTGCTGGACTTCATCGACATGGGGTTCGGCGCGCACCGCTGGCCGACGTACAACGTCGCCGATATAGCGGTGACGATCGGAGCCGTGCTCCTCATCCTCGGTTACGTTCTGCACCCCGGTTCCCGCGCACAGGATGAGGAGCGGGCTCTTCGGGAGCTGCCTTGACGGACAAGAAATCCTTCGATTTTCTCGTTGATGAGGACGACGGCGGCGAACGCATCGATTCGTTCCTGAGCGCCCAGATCCCGGAGCTGTCCCGTTCGCGGATCCAGAAGGCGATCCGGGCCGGAGACGTCGCCGTCGACGGCGCTCCCGTGCTCAAGGGCGCCCGGAAGGTCCGCCAGGGGGAGCGGATCGAGCTCACATTCAGCCCGCCCCGGCCGCTGGAGATAGTTCCCGAGAATATCCCGCTCGATATCCTGTACGAGGATGCGCATCTTCTCGTCGTGAACAAGGCGCCCGGAATGGTCGTTCATCCGGCGCCCGGGCACGAGACGGGCACGCTCGTTCATGCCCTCATGGCCCACTGCGACAATCTGTCCGGAATAGGCGGTGTGCTTCGGCCCGGGG
>JAQTVX010000077.1 GCA_028706585.1 Candidatus Krumholzibacteriia bacterium
GAACGAATTGAAGTTCATAATCGTGTTCTTTCTGCTGCTCACGCCTCCCGTGGCGTGGCAGATCATCGGCGGTTTTCAACGCTCGCACGGGATGCGGCGGGCGGCTCTCGTTTTCGGCATCGGCGTTCTGTTCGCCGTGCCGCTGGTTCTGACCGTGCGTGGGATATCCCTGGAAAAGCCCGTGGAGCCTACGGAGGCGCGGCGTGCCGGCGTCTCGAAGGCCGAGCGGGATCTCTTCGCATGGATCAGAGATCATACTCCCGCCGGTGCGGTTTTCATGGAGGGCAACGATTACAACTGGATGCCGGTATTCGGAGACCGGCGCAGCTTCATAGGCACCAGGCAGACGATCGAGATCTTCGGCTACGGAAACGAAGAGGTCGCTCAATGCGGGCGTGTGCGAAGCGCGATCTTCTCGGAAGCGCCGATAACGAAGGAAGACATCGACTTCCTCCGCGGCATGAAATTGAGCATATATATCGTGGCGTGGCGGGAAGATAGCGAGCGTCTTCCCGGTCTCGAAGGCAGATTGGCGGACCGCCCGGAATGGTTCGAAAGGGTTTACGGCGGCGCGGCGGGTACGATATATCGGCTGGTGCCGTAGGGGTCGCATCGGAAGCAAGGAGGAGCGCGTCATGCTGGTTCACGAGAAGATCGATCAGGCGAAAGGCATCCTGCGCGAAGAGGGAATCGATCTGTGGCTCACGTTCGTGCGCGAGAGCGAGGTCAGTCCCGATCCGGCCCTCGATTTGATCCTGGGCGCGAATTGCACCTGGCAATCGGCGTTCATCGTGCCGGCAGAGGGGAAGGCGGTCGCGGTGGTTGGGAGCCTCGACGAGGCGCGCATCCGGGAAACCGGCGGGTATGAGGTTGTCGGCTACACGAAATCGATGAAGGAATCTCTGGTGAGCCGGCTCGAGAGCTTCGCGCCGCGGAAAATCGCCGTCAATTACTCGGAGAACGATAACATGGCGGACGGGCTCAGCCACGGCATGTTCCTGACGCTGCTGCGGCATCTCGAGGGCACGCCGTTTTCCGGTCGTCTCGTGAGCTCCGAATCGCTCATCGCGAAGCTGCGGGGCCGGAAGAGTCCCGATGAGATTCGTCGCATAAAGAAAAACGTGGACCTCACGGAGGAGCTCTTTTCACGCGTTTCACCCATCATGAAGCCGGGGTTGACCGAGAAGGACGTCGCCGCGTTTCTGCTGAAGGAAGTGGATGCGGAGGGAGTCGAAACCTCGTGGGAACGGGAGCTCTGTCCGTCCGTGTTCACGGGTCCGGAATCGGCGGGGGCGCACGCCGGACCGACCGATCGAAGAATCGAGGAAGGTCACGTTCTCAACATCGACTTCGGCACGAGGAGCGAGAAGTACTGTTCCGACCTCCAGCGCACCTGGTATTTCCTCAAGAAGGGCGAGAGAAAGGCGCCGCGGGCGGTGACTCGGGCCTTCGAGACGATTCGCGATTCAATTGCCCTCGCCGCCGAGAAGATCGGCCCGGGAATGGAGGGAAGAGATATTGACGCTCTCGCGCGCAACCATATTGTCGGCAAGGGGTACGACGAATTTCCTCATGCACTGGGTCACCAGGTCGGACAGAAGACGCACGATGGCGCCGGTCTTCTCTGCCCAGAGTGGGAGCGGTACGGAAATCGACCATACATCAAGATCGAGGAAAACCAGGTTTACACCCTCGAGCCGCGCATCACCATTCCCGAATACGGTGTGGCGACCGCGGAAGAGATCATCGTTGTTCGAAAGAGCGGCGGGGAGTTTCTGTCGCGCCCACAGCGAGAGGTTATCCTGATCTGATGCATCGTCCGGTATGCCGGGTTGTTCGACGGGTATCCTTTATGCAGGATAGGCGTTCATTATGAAGTCAAGGGAATACACACCCGTTGAAGCCGTGGAAAAGAGAAGGAGAACCGGGCGGGACGTCTCCGTCTCGAAGGTCTGGAAAAGCCTCTACATCGCCGTAATCGGAGGCCTTGCCGGCTGGCAGATACTTTTTCCCAACAAGCGATTCATCGAAACGATCGTCGGGCTGATCGTCGTCGGCATTGTCTGGAACTTCTCTGCGCTTCAAGCGCTGTGGTTGATTCTCGTGGCCTATCCGTTTCAGTTCGGAATCTCCATCGGGAATTCCACGTTCATTTTCACCATCATTATTTTCATCATCTATATGGTCCGCGTCTCTACCGGACATTACCGTTTTCGCGGTGACAAGCTGCTCAGTCTGCCGATCGCCTTCCTTGTAGCTGCATACATCATCTCATTCTACAATCAGGTTAACGAGCCTGGTTTGATGCGATTCGCGCGCCTCCATACGATGAACTTTTTTGCCGTCCTTCTTCTGTACTACATGCTCGTCAACGCTATTGACGATGAAGCCAAGCTCACGAAAACCGTCGGTTTCGTAATGGTCTCGGCCGCCCTGATCACCTTTTTCGCCTTTCTCGAGCTCCTCTTTCCCGGCAGGGTCATTCTGCCGAACCTTATATTCTCGACGCACAAGATCACCCTGGTCATGAAGGAGATGAGGGTGGAGGGCGCATTTCACGATTACGAGCTTCTTGCCGAATTCTTCGCGGTCAACGTGCCCATCATCATCTTGATGGTTGTCCGGTCGAGCAGGCTCCTCACCCGGGTGATGTACAGCGTGCTCCTCGTGTCGGTTCTGTTCATGCAGTTCTCCACGATCACGCGAGGCGCCTTCGTCAGCCTCATGATCGGCATCGTCTATCTGGCATGGACGTGCCGGAGGGATCTCAATATCGTGCTGTTCACGGGTCTGGCAGCGGTCTTTGCCGGAATGCTGGTCCTGATCGACGCGATCATGGCGCGGTATACCGTGTCGGGCTCTCTATTCGACAGGCTTCTCCAAACGACGATCAAGCGGGGGTTCATACCGGATTCGCGGGTTATCTCATGGACGGGCGGCGTGGAGCGGTGGCTGCGGCATCCCTTCATCGGCAACGGACCAGGATGGGACTTCGCGTCCAAACTCGAGAAAGGCCTCTGGCCTCATAACAGCTATCTTTACTACCTGGATACCATCGGCGCATTCGGCTTCCTGGCGTTCCTTTTGGTGCTATATCGACTGGTGACGGCCTCCGGAACGGAAGGGCGACGGTCTCTCGCCGGGGCTCCATTCCCGCGGGCGCTCATGAAGGTGCTGCATGTTTCTCTCATCATCCTCATCATCGACATGGTAAAGATCGATTACCAGAGAAACGATATCTATATCTATTTTGTATGGATCCTCTTCGCCCTAATCGCCGTGACGAGAAACGTCATCGATAGATCCGATGCGGTGGAGACCGCTCGATCTTCCGACAGCAAAGGTTAGCTCCTATCGGGAATTCGACGAGCCCCGCGACACGCGGATCGTGCTCACTATGCTGCCGCCGTAGACATCGTCGTCGGTCATAATGTCTTTCAATGAATAGTTCGGGAATTGCGTTATCTTGCCGAGCTTGAGTGAAATCGTATAGGTGCCCGGCGCGATATCCTGTGGGATCGCGACGCTCACCCTGTCGCGCACCTCGCGCATCGGCGGCCACGTATCCGGGGGGGACATTCCCCCCAGAGGTTGGAAGTCGATTCTGAAGCGATAGCGATGCCGCGTGAAGAGCTCGAGGAGCTTTCGGTACGGCTTGCCGAGAGACTCCCGGTAGAGGGCGTTTTTCGGGAAGCCGGTATCGAATCTGACGGAGGCGATGTAGCTCGATAAGGCGCATCTATCCAGCGCTACCCAGGTGACGTTCATCGAGAGGGTATCTCCGCGCGCCGCCTCTGCGCGACCCGGCTGCACGGCCGCGATGCGAATATCGGAAATGCCGGATGAAGTAAGGCTCGCCGCCGTGCGCGCGTCGATGGAATCGCCGAGAAACGGAAGCGGTGCGGGGCTCCGCGCGCTCGAGGTGGATGGCTCATTTGCCCTGAGCTTCGCCATGGTAACGCCGAGGCTTTCGAAGATGATCTCGAATGGGCTCTCCGGCCCGCGAAGCCTCTCGGAGAGCGCTCGCGCACTTTTTGCATCCGGCTTCCAGTACATCGTCCCGACGCCCGGAGGAATCCTCCCGTTTATCACGAGATATTCGGCGCCGTATTCGACGAGAACGTCCCGAATGTCGCCGAGCGGGATCCCCGGGCTGAACATTCGCCTGCAGTCGACGATGCGCGTGACCGCCGTCGAGTCGTTGGGCGTCGCATGCTGATCGTACGGACAGATGACGTAGGCGTCGGTGAATGCGGGGATGCCGAAGCTCGTGATCGGATCCGATGCGATGACCGCACCCGGCGGACACTTTTCCTGGATGCAATGGAAGAGATCGTTCAGGCTACGATAACTCGCTTCGACATCCCGGCCCTGCATCCGGCCGCCGTAAGCGAACTCGGCCGGCGTCTTGAGAAGAGGCGGGCCGAGCAGTACCGCCGCCGCGGTGAAGGCAACAACAGCGCCGAACGGTGAAAGCTCGGGATTTCTCCCCCGCATCTTGCTCCACAGCTCGTGCAAGAGGCACGCGCACGGAAGCATCGAGGGAACGGCGAACTCGAATCTGAACAGCAGGTACGACATCTTCTCGAGAAGGTATGGGTACCACAGCGGATTGAACAGGAGGACGTACACGGCGAGCATGCCGTTGAGGAGGAGTCTCAGGTTTCCATCGCTCCGGCTTTTTTTCCACAGGAAGATGATCGAGATCGCGGCGAGAATGCCGAGCGGCCCGGCCGCCTGGATGAACACAAGCGGATTGAGGACATAGAGCTTGTCGGTAAGGTATAGGACTCCCTGCACGTGCGAGTGCAGGGCGTTGTTCGGCGCGTAATCCCTCACGTAGCGGAAGACGAAGTAAGGGACTAGGAGACAGAGAGTGGCGGCGCCGAAGAGGAGCCACCTCCGGAATCGCACGCTCCTGCGTTCCTCGCCGGGACCGATGAGATTCGAGAGCGCGAAGACGAGAGCGATGAACATCAGCGCCGCGAAATGAGCGACGTGCGTCATCGCCGCCGCGATAGCAGAGACGATTGCAACAAGCATGTATCCGGACCTTTTCCGCGCGATTGCGATCGGCAGGCATGCAAGCGCGGCGATAAAAAAGGTTCTGCCGAACAGATATCCCGCTGCGCCCATCGTGAGATGGTATCCCCGCAGGCCCCCGTCGTAGAAGAGCACGAAGAGAAAAGCCGCCGTGAGGCCGATCGATGCGCTTCCAAACAAAAGGATCCCCGCGCAGAAAAGGGCGACGATCGTGAAGATCGAGCTTATGAGCGACATGATGGGCCAAACCGCGGCGACGTCGTCGTTCCCCGTCATCGCATTGACGGCACCCCAGAGAACCTGCCCCATTCCCTTTCGGATATCGTGCGTGAGAGTGCCCCCGTCATGATAGTAGAACTGATCGGGAAAGGCTTCGTGCGTCCGCGATATCGTTCTGATGTACGCGATGTGATCGGGAGAATCGCCGGTATAGATGAGAGGATCTCCTCTCGAAATGACCATTAGAGACACGGCGACGATCAAAGCGATGAGAATGGCGGCGGGCGCGCGGCTGAGCGGTCCGGATTCCATGCGGCTCGCGACTCCTGTGTCGTCGCGATCGGCCGGCCGCAATCCCAGCCAGACGCCGAGAGCGAGAACGATGACGGGAATGATCAGACCGAACAGACGGACGTCGAGGTGGAAAAGCGCCGCAATGAAGAGGATTGAATAGGCGATCATTGTCCCGAATACGAACGATGTCAGCACCCTCAGGACTCCCTTCGCCCATGGAGAGAACCGCAGTGCCGCCAGATATCCCGGCAGCATGATGGTGTAGAGGAAAAAGAACGTGAACAGGAGTCGGTGCGATGGTATGTAGGGCTTTAGGAAAACAAAGGAGAAGAATATCGCCGTGAGGACGATGCACAACGGGAGAAAGCCGCTACCCTGCCTCGAACGATCGGAGAATATGTGCCTTCCTCCTTGAGGCGAACCACGATTCCGGACTTCGAAAGCAACGAGCGCGAAGAGTATATCGCCGGCGCGCGAAAAACGCCAGAAGGAACTTGCATAACGAGTGCAACGTGCACGGCATCACCTCGCCCGCCCGCGGATGCGCCGAGCAGGCGTGCAAATAGATTGACACCCGTCGCGAACTTCGGGTAAACGTTTCACATATGCACCCAAGGCGCGCTGGCGCCGACTTCCAATCGAGCGTTCGAACTCTCATCGAGGAGGAATCATGGAAGAGAAGAGAGGAGCGCAACGACTTCCGGCGAATGCGTACAAACCGCTGGGGCCGGGGGAGTCGTACCAACCATACGTTCCGGCGGGCTCGGTTATTCCCGAAATCACGGCCCGATCGGTCTCCATCGGCATTCTCATGGCGATCATTTTCACCGCCGCGGCCGCGTACCTCGGGCTCAAGATCGGGCAGGTCTTCGAGGCGGCGATTCCGATCGCGATCCTCGCCGTGGGCATGGCGGGCATCTTCGCGAGGCGGAGCACGATCTCGGAGAACGTGATCATCCAGTCGATCGGTTCGGCGTCCGGCGTCGTCGTCGCAGGGATGATATTCACGCTGCCGGCGCTCTTCATTCTCAATCTCGAGGTGCGATTCTATCAAACCTTCCTCGCGGCTCTCCTCGGAGGCTTTCTCGGGATTCTCTTCATCGTTCCGCTCCGCCGCTACTTCGTCAAGGAGCAGCACGGGCTGCTGCCGTTCCCCGAGGGAACGGCGATCGCCGAGGTTCTCGTTACGGGGGAGGGGGGAGGCGAGCAGGCGAAGGTGCTCATCAAGGCGGCGGCGATAGGCGGGCTCTATGATTTCTGCATCGCCACATTCGGCCTCTGGCGCGAGGTGGTCTCGACTCGCGTCGTACCGGCGCTCGCCACGGTGGCCGACAAGGCGAAGCTCGTCGTCAAGGTCAATGCCGGCGCCGCCGTCATGGGGCTCGGTTACATCATAGGTTTCAAGTACTCGTCGATCATCGTCGCGGGAAGCTTCGTCTCGTGGCTCGTTCTCATACCGGCCATATGGTACTTCGGGCGAAACCTCGGCATCCCGATCGGCACCGCGACCATTCCTATCGATCAGATGACGGCCGAGCAGATCTTCACGAACTACGTCCGCCACATCGGCATCGGCGGTATCGCCGCCGCCGGAGTCATCGGCATTCTCAAATCGTCGCGCATCATCGTCCAGGCCTTCAGCGTAGGGTTCAAGGAGATGTTTGCCGGCAAATCGGCCAAGGTCGCCGAGCCCGAACGAACCGATAGGGATATGAAGATGTCGACGGTCATCGTGCTCCTCGTCCTCACGCTCGCCGCGGTGTTCGTGTTCTTCGGCCTCGGGGTCGTGGACACGTGGGGTATCGCCGGTCTCGCCCTCGTGGTGGTCGCCGTCATCAGCTTCCTGTTCACGACGGTCGCCGCGCGGGCTATCGCGATCGTCGGTGTGAACCCGGTGTCGGGGATGACCCTCATGACGCTCATACTCTCCAGCGTCATACTCGTGAAGGCGGGGCTTTCGGGCGCGGCCGGCATGCTCTCGGCGCTCATCATCGGCGGCGTCGTGTGCACGGCGCTCGCGACGGCCGGGGCGTTCATCAGCGACCTCAAGGTCGGCTACTGGCTCGGGAGCACGCCGCGGAACCAGGAGCGCTACAAGTTCATCGGCATCCTCGTTGCGGCGTTCTGCGTGACCGGGGTCCTGCTGCTGCTCAACAAGGTGTATGGATTCACGGGACCCAAGGCTCTCGCCGCGCCTCAGGCGAACGCGATGGCGGCCGTTATCAACGTGCTCATGACGACGGCATCGGCTCCGTGGTTCCTGTATCTCGCAGGGATCTTCATGGCGATCACCCTCGAGCTGATCAAGGTGCCGCCGCTTCCCTTCGCGCTCGGCATGTATCTGCCGATCGAGCTCAACACGCCGCTCATTGTCGGCGGCCTCATAGCGCATCTCGTCTCGACGCGGAGCAAGAACGAGGATGTCAACACGCGCAGGCGCGAGCGCGGCACGCTCATCGCCTCGGGCTTCATCGCGGGAGGAGCTCTCATGGGCGTCGTGAGCGCGCTCATAGCGCTGCCGAAATGGAACGAGAAGCTCAACACACACATCGCGGAAAGGCCCATCGGCGAGATTATCAGCATCGTCCTTTTCCTGGGGCTGTGTCTATACGTGTACTATGAGTCCAAGAAGGGGGCTTCCGACAGGCCTTCGGCATGATCGCAAGAAGGATCATCGTTTCCCTCGTGCACGCAATCGACCGACGCATGCCCAGTCCGCGCGTCGGCGGGCGCGAATCGCGCGAGGCGTATTCGCTATGGGAATACCGCACCGGCAAGAGCATTCTCGAATCGTATGCCGGGCGGTT
>JAQTVX010000078.1 GCA_028706585.1 Candidatus Krumholzibacteriia bacterium
TCGTTCTGGGACAGTGGCGAGTTCATATCGGTGTCATACATACTGGGTATTCCGCATTCTCCGGGCACGCCTCTGTACGTATTGGTGGGGCGCGTGTTCACGATGCTTCCGCTGCCGATGAGCGTGGCGCAGAAGGTCAATTTTCTATCGGTGACGTTTTCGGCGCTGGCCGTGTTGATGGGGTATCTGGTCATGGTGGGTACGGTTCGGTTCATGTATCCGAACCTGAAGAGCGGTTTGGGCAGGTTCATGACGTACGCGGGTCCGTTTGCCGGGGCGATGTATCTGGTCTTCAGCGATACGTACTGGCGTGATTCGACCGAGGCGGAGGTGTACGCGCTGAGCTCGTTTGTGATGGGGCTGTGCACGTGGCTGGCGCTCGAGTGGTACAAGAACCCGGCTGGGCTGGCTGCGGCGGTTCCCGGGATCAAGGTTGTGGAGGAGGAGCGTTTTGAGCGTGGGCACGCGCGGGGTCTGGTGTATCTGATCATCTATCTGTTGGCGCTGGGGATTGGGTTTCACCTTGGTACGGTGCTTGTGTATGGGGGCATATTTATTTTGTTTTTGCTGGTGAAGGAGAAGGCGTTCGGGAACGCGGAGCTCTTTGCATTCACGTTTGGTTTTGCTGTGGTTCTGGCGGATATGACGGTGTGGCGGTCGTTGCCGGCGACGATAGTGGCTTTTGCGATCTTTGCGGTGTTGGTTGCGTGGAGCACGAGGCGGAACGGTCGGTTTGCGCTGGTGGCGACGGGGCTTCTAGCTCTGGGCATATCGGTGCATCTCTACATGTACATACGGTCGCATCTTGATCCGGCCATTGATATGGTTGATCCGCAGACGTGGAAGGCGATGTATGCGCATCTGAGGCGTGAGCAGTACCCGCCGATGAACGTATTTGAGCGCAAGGCGTCGTTTGTATTTCAGTTGCAGTATTTTGGGCGGTATTTTCTGGAGCAGTTCCGGATGGTGGGGGACGTTCGCTTGGGCGGGTTCAATCTGGGGCGGGCGCTGACGGCGATACCGGTTGCGTTGGGGTTGTTCGGGATAGCGGCCAATTACAATCGCGAGCGGAAGCTCTGGGTGCTCAATTTCGTCAATCTTCTCGTCAACTCGCTCGGGCTGATAATATTCCTGAACTTCACGTCGAACGAGGTGAGGGATCGCGATTATTTCTACGGCCCCGCCTTCTACTTCTTCGCGATCTTCATAGGCATAGGAGTGACGAGCATCCTCGTTACGACTGCCGAGTGGGCGGAGAAGAAGGGAAAGGAGGCGTTCGGATACGTAGTGCCGCTCGGCGCGCTCTGCGTGCTGCTTGCGTTTCTCCCCGCGCATAGGAACTGGTTCACGCACGATCGATCGAAGAACTACATCGCGCATGACGTGGGTTACAACATGCTCGCCGGTCTCGAGCAGGATGCCATAATATTCGTGAACGGAGATAACGACACATATCCGCTGTGGTACATCCAGAACGTCGAGCGCTACCGCACCGACGTTTGCATAGTGCAATTGAGCCTTCTCAATACTGACTGGTATATCAAGCAGATCAGGGACAGGGAACCGAAAACCCCGGTCACCCTTACCGACGATGAGATCGAGAGCTTGCACCCGATCGCCCTCAAGGACGGCGGCATCGCCTGGAACAGCGATCTCATGGTGCAGCACATCATTCAGGCCACCGCATGGAAGCGCCCGATCTATTTCGCCTCGACCGTGCCGGCGGAACGTTGGAGTCCTTACGAAAGCTACCTGGAAATGCAGGGCATTGTAAGGCGGCTGGTTCCGTACAAGGGCGGGGATCAGATCAACGAATTCGTGCTCGCGAGAAATTTCGACGAGATCTACCGGTTCCGTGGCGTTCTAACGAAGGGTCGTCTGACCGACGATTCCATTTACAAGGACAAAACCGAAAGGGAAATGTTCATCAACTTCAGCGTCGCGCTCGTACAGCTCGCTCAGGCCAAGGCCATGGAGGGCAACTACGACGAGGCGTGCCGCCGCACGGAGGTCGCGCTTCGGCTCAACCCGACGCTCAAGGCGGCCAGGGTGCTCCTCGGCACTTACTACATGATGTGCGGGAAGGATCAGAAGGCGATGGCTCATTACTCGGAGATGATCCGGCTGGAGCCCGGAGAGGGCGAATACTGGATTAGGCTCGCGCACATATATGAGTTCAGGAACCAGTTCTCCGAGGCGCTCCAAACCATCAGCGAGGGGATTCGCAGCGCCCCCGATTTCCGGGACCTCTACATCAACGGCTTCCGCGTTGCGGCGCTCATGAAGGACGCCGAAGCGGCGAAGGATTTCGTGCGGCAGTGGCTCGGAAGACATCCGAACGACCAGGAAGTGAAGAACCTCCTGGAGAGCGCCGATACGCTGCTGGAGGGAGAGTTCGGCATCAAGCAGCCGCGCGGCGGGCAAGAGGAGAAAGCGGCGAAATGAAGGAAAAGGTCGTCGTTACTGGCGCAGCGGGTTTCATCGGCTCACATCTGTGCGAACGTCTGCTCGACGAGGGCCATGAGGTGCTCGGCGTGGATTCCTTCACCGACTACTACAGCCCCGAGCGCAAACGCCTGCATCTGGCCGCCTGCATCGCAAGACCCGGCTTCACCCTCGCCGAGGGGGACCTCACGACGTGCGATATAGCTCGGCTCATCAAGGGCGCCAGGGGCGTTTTCCATCTCGCGGCTCAGGCCGGGGTGCGTAGGAGTTGGGGAAAGGAATTCGCTCTCTACATTGAATCGAACATCCTCGCCACGCAGCGTCTTCTCGAGGCGCTCAAGGATTTGCCCGGCGTGCCGCTTGTCCACTCGAGCTCGAGCTCCGTGTATGGCGAGACGCGAACGCTCCCCATGCGGGAAGATCACCCGAAGGTGCCACTGTCCCCCTACGGAGCGACGAAACTCTCGGCGGAGCATCTCTGCGAGCTCTACCGTCTCAATTACGGCGTCAAGTATCGGGCCCTCCGGTACTTCACGGTCTACGGGCCACGGCAGAGGCCCGATATGGCCTTCAGCCGCTTCATCACGGCGGGCTTTGCAGCCGGCGCTATCGAGATCTACGGTAACGGCAAGCAGACGAGAGATTTCACGTATGTAACCGATGCGGTCGAGGCGAACGTCAGGGCGTATCGCTACGACGGCCCCCACACGGTCTTCAATATCGGGGGAGGGAGCCGTGTTTCGATTCTCGACGTGCTCGGTGTCATGGAGCGTGAGCTTGGCTCCCGGCTCGATCTCCGTTTCGGCGAGCGGGCGAAAGGAGACGTTACCGACACGTGGGCCGACACGGAGCTGGCGCGGGATGCGCTCGGCTTCGCGCCCCGAGTCGACCTCAGCGAGGGGATTCGAAGAGAGATCGCATGGTACCGGGAATATCTCGGGACCGCTGAAGGGAGGCGGTGCCATCATGACTGAAAAAACTGGGTATTTCGGCTCCGTGGTCGTTCCGCTCTACAACGAGCGGGACAGCTTGCAGGAGCTTTACAAGCAGCTCGCGCCGGTCATGGAGCGCACGTTTGCCCGGCACGAGCTCATCTTCGTCGACGACGGTTCGACTGACGGATCGATCGACGTCCTGCAGGAGCTCCGCGCACGGGACCGGCGCGTGAAGGTGCTCTCGTTCAGGCGCAATTACGGCAAGTCGGCCGCCCTGTCGGAGGGGTTCAAGGCGGCGCGGGGCGACATCGTGGTCACGATCGACGCCGATCTCCAGGACAATCCCGAGGAGATCCCCGAGCTCGTCGCCAAGCTGGACGAAGGGTATGACCTTGTTTCGGGATGGAAGATGCATCGCAAGGATCCGATCACGAAGACGCTTCCATCGAAGCTCTTCAATCTCACCACGTCTCTGGTGAGCGGTATCCGCATTCATGACTTCAACTGCGGCTTGAAATGCTACCGCGGGGAGGTCGTCAAGCGCATATCGATATACGGCGAACTGCACCGTTTCATACCGGTCATCGCCGCCTGGGAGGGATTCCGGGTAACGGAGAAGAAGGTGACCCATTTCGAGCGAAAATACGGGCAGAGCAAGTTCGGGCCGGCTCGATTCTTTAACGGCATGTTCGACCTGATGACGGTTATGTTTCTCACGCGCCGCGCGGCTTCGCCGCTCCATTTCTTCGGACGGGTAGCCGCGTGCTTCTTCGCCATCGGCGGGATTATAACTCTCTATTTCTTGGCACTCTGGCTTTTCGGGAGAGGTCTTCACGTGCGGCCTCTCATGGTCGTCGGCCTCGTTATGATTGTGATCGCGATCCAGATCGGCTCTTTCGGGCTCCTTGCAGAGCTCTTTTCGTCGAAGATCGAAAGGACGTTCGCATACCGCGAGTACCGTATCGATGACTAGGGAAAAGGTGCAGCGCCGGTTCTGTCTCATCGGGCCGACCTATCCCTATCGGGGCGGAATATCGCACTACAATACATGCCTCGGCAGGGAGCTCGCGAGAAGCGCCGAGGTGTGCGCGATCAACTTCAAGCGCCTCTATCCCGGTTTCCTATTTCCAGGCAAAACGCAGCTCGACGAAAGCGCGGCGCCGCTAGCGGCGGATTCGGAGCGTATCATCGATTCGATCAATCCGTTCACGTGGATCGGAGCCGGGGCCAGAGCGGTCCGGATGAGGCCGGATGTCATCCTTGTGCAATGGTGGCATCCATTCTTTGCGCCCGCCGTGTTCACGATAGGCGGGGTGCTCAGGCTAATGCGCCGAGGAAAGATCATCCTCATCTGCCATAACGTGCTTCCGCACGAGAAATCTATGGTGGACCGGATGCTCGCTGGCCTCGCATTCGCGGTGGCGCACGGCTTTCTCGTTCAGTCGTACGGGGACCGGGACAAGCTGCTCCGCATCAGGAAGAATGCCCATGTGGTCGTTCATCCGCATCCGATATACGATTTCTTCGCGACGGGGAAGCTCACCAAGGCCGGGGCGCGGGAGGCGATCGGCGAGGATGCCGGGCCGCTGCTCCTTTTTTTCGGGTATATCAGGGGCTACAAGGGGCTGGCATATCTGATAGAGGCGATGCCGCTCGTCCGCGAGAATGTGCCGGCGAGACTGCTCGTCGTCGGGGAGTTCTACGAAGACAAGGCGCCTTACTCGGATCTCGTCGATCGGCTCGGTCTCGGAGGGGTCATCCGCTTCGTAGATCGCTATGTCGCCAACGAAGAGGTCGAATCGTTCTTCGTCGCGAGCGACCTTGTCATTCTTCCGTACATCTCGGCCACCCAGAGCGGGATCGTGCAGGTCGCTCTCGCGTTCGATCGCCCCGTGGTCGTGACGGACGTCGGTGGGCTTCCGGAGGCCGTCGCAGCCGAGAAGACCGGTTTCGTCGTACCGCCCAGGGATCCGGTCGCGCTCGCGAGCGCCATAATACGGTTTTTCGGCGAAGGCTGGTCTTCCAGGATGGCGCCGTTCTTCGCACAGGAAAAGAAACGGTTCTCGTGGGAGGCTATGGCCGAAGCCGTCGATGGGTTGTCGCGGCTGATAGAGAAGATGTGAGCGGGCATGGATAGCACCCTCTACGTGATCGTGCTCAACTGGAACGGAAAGAAAGTCCTTGGGCCGTGCCTCGCCTCGCTGGCCAAGGTGACGGACCCGCCCATCGAGACGATCGTCGTCGATAACGCCTCGCTCGACGGCTCCGCGGACATCGTGTGGCAAGAGGCGCCAGGCGCCGAGCTCATCGTCAACGTGCGAAACCTGCTATTCGCCGAGGGCAACAACGTCGGTCTGCGGCGCGCGATGGAGCGCGGGGGCCGGCTGTTCCTCCTGCTCAACAACGATACCGATGTCGATCCGTCATTCGCTGCGCGGATGGTGGCCGCTCTCCGGAGCGATCCGAAGGCCGGGATCGTCGGGCCGAAGATAGTCTATGATGACGATCCGAAGCGCATCTGGTACGGCGGCGGCGGATTTTACCCGTTTCTCTGGGTTCCGAGACACGATCACATCCGGAAGATCGACGGGAGCTTTCCGGAGCGTGGAGGCGAAACACGCTGGGTTTCGGGCTGCGCGATGCTCGTAACGAGGGAGGTCATCGACGCGATCGGCCTGCTCGATCCCTCGTATACGATCTACTGCGAGGACGTTGATTTTTGCCTCAGGGCGAGGCGGGCTGGATGGAAGTGCCTCTACGAGCCGTCCGCGCTCGTGCGGCACAAGGTGAGCTCCTCGAGCGGAGGGGGCATGACCCCATTCAAGCTCGAGAACAGAATCGCGAGCACCTGCCGGCTCATCGCGCGCTTCAAACCTCTATGGTGGAGGATTCTGATGGCTCCCGTGCAGGGAGCTGCTTTCGTATTCCTCTTGCTCGCCCTTCTCGTCAGCGCTCGCATCGATCTTCTCCGGGCCGCGCTGCGGGGGGCGTCCAGGATCGCGCGGAGGAGATGAACGCATGAGACGGAGGTTTTGAGGGTTTACCCGTTCGGCCTAAAGATGATAAACTCATGAGAGATACGATGGAGGTTTGATTTGAAAAAGGATGCGCGCCCGGCCATTCACTCGCAGGGAATAGAGTTCCTCGAGCGTCTCGAATCGACTGCTCCATGGCGTCGTGCTCTGGCGCTCGCCGCCGTTCTCATCGTCGTGCTGTGCGCCCTCATGAGCGATATCGTATTTCAGGGCAAGATATTTGACGCTCCGGATTCACAGGCCCCGGTCCACTTCGCCACGGTCGGCGAAAAGGCGCTCGCTCAGGGCACGTATCCTCTCTGGAATCCGTACATATTCTGCGGAATGCCGAGTTACGCGAGCCTCGCGTTCACCCCATACGTATATCCGCTTTCATTCGTCACACACGTGCTCCGGCAATACCTCCATTTCCCCGAGATGACGTGGCTTCTCATCCATTACCTCATGGCTGGCATAGGCGTGTACCTGCTCGCCCGTTCCCTGGGCGCGCGCTCTTCCCTCTCGATACTTGCAGGCATGAGCTTCATGATAATGCCCAACTATGTAGCGATCGGCTCGTATGGCCACGGCTCGCAGGCCTGCTCGATCGCTTACATGCCGTTCGCACTGCTTTTCGCGCGGTACATTATGGAAGGGCGCCGGCGCCTGGCAGCGGCATCGTGCCTAGCGATCGTGCTGGGCTTCCAGATGCTTCGCGGGCACGTCCAGATCGCCTACTATACCTATCTTCTCATAGGGTTGCTCTTCATATTCGAATCTGTGCATCTGCTTCGAGCCGGAAAGCCGCTTGCCGTTGCGAAGAATTTCGTCTTCCTCGCCGCGGCGTCGATAGTCGCGGTCGGGATCGCCTCGGTGCTCATACTGCCGGTCAAGGCATACGCCGCGCACTCGATCAGGGGAGGCGGTGGCGCCGGGGGGCTCGATTACGGCTACGCGACGGGTTGGAGCCTCCACCCGAAGGAAATGCTCACGTTTGTTTTTCCTTGGGCATTCGGCTACGGATATCCGACGTACTGGGGAGCGATGCCGTTCACGAACTATCCGAATTACCTCGGCATCGTGACCGTCGCCTTCGCCCTCTTTGGGGTATTTTTCCTGCGGAATCGCTGGAAATGGTTCCTGGTCGCGGCGGCGCTGTTCGCGACCGTGCTCAGCTTCGGAAAGTACTTTCCGCTCCTGTACGGACCCATGTTCAAGTTGCTTCCGTACTTCAACAAGTTCAGGGTGCCGGTCATGGCGCTCATCATCCAGCAGCTCGCCGTCGTCACGCTCATGGCGCTCGGGATAGAGGAGTTCCTCGCGCGGCGCGAGACAGGACGGCTTCCGCGCTGGCTCGAGCCCAAGAAGATGAAGTGGATTCTAATGGCGACGGCCATCGCATTCATTCTCGTTGTGCTCGCAAGCGGCGGCATCAAGGATGGTATCGTCGGCAGCGCCGCGGTGCAGAAGGGGGCGCAGGGTGCCGCCGATCTGGCAGCGGCGGGGTTCGTCGCGAACCTGCTGAAAACGATCGCGGTCGTTTTCGTTGTGTTTCTCATTGTGTTTCTGGCGGTATCGCGCCGGTTGCTGGCGAATACGGTCGTTCTCGCGCTGGCGCTCATCGCTGCCGTCGATCTGTTCGCGGAGAACAGGAATATTCTGCATCCAGAAAAGGGTTGGCCGGGCGCGCCGGCGATCATCGCGGATGCCTCCGCTCGCGACGATATCCTGAAGAGCAACGAGGTAATGAAATTCTTCGCGAGCGACACGTCGTACTTCCGTGTCTTTCCCGTTCCCAAATCCCAGATGGGGAACTGGGGCGTGAGCTCGCCGCTATTCAGCGATAACAGTTTCATGAGCTTCGGCGTCTTCTCGGTCGGCGGTTACCATGCCGCAAAGCTCAAGGAATACCAGGATGTCATGGATGCGATGTTCGACG
>JAQTVX010000079.1 GCA_028706585.1 Candidatus Krumholzibacteriia bacterium
AATCCTGCCACGAGGGCCTCCTGGGCCAGATCCTCCGCATCGGGGACGCCGCCGGCGATCGCAAGGCAGACCGCGTAGACACGGGCGGTGTGCAGCCGCACGAGTTCGGCATAGGCGTCGCGATCTCCCCGCTGACACTTCTCGACTAGTGTCCGGTCCCGGCCGTCTGTCATCGGGTCTCCCCTCTGATATTCACCCTGTAAGACAATCGAGGCGCCCAAATCCCAACGGTGAATTCTCGCACAGAATCCCTCCACACCCCCAGTAGCATTTCCCGGATTCGCCGTTGACGCCCCGATTCCCCCGGTGGTATATTCCCCGAGAATTGAACTTTATCTGATTCTTTATGAGTAATGCGGGCCCTGCGGGAGCCCGCGGGCTTAATTCCGGGAGGGATTGATGAGGGCGCTTCAGAGATACCGGATTCACCTCGGGACGGCGGCGTGGATTCTCCACAGGCTCGCCGGTCTCGCGCTCATTCTCTACCTGCTCGTCCACATCTGGGTGATCCATCACCTTATCGGGGGACAGCAGAGCTTCGACAAGATAATGGAGTTCTTCAACAATCCCCTCGCCAAGGCGCTCGAGATCGGGCTCGTCGGGGTGATCCTCTATCACCTCTGGAACGGTCTCAGGGTGACGCTCATCGACATGGGCGTGATGGTCGAGCGGCAGAAGGCTCTGTTCGCGGCGGCAGTCGTGGTCTGGCTCGTCACCTGGGGCGTCGTGGCCTACGCGATGCTCACGAAGGTCGGCGGGCTGCTCTCGGCTCTCGCGAAGATCGGAGGGGGTGGCCTGTCATGAAGTATCGTGAGAACGTGACATCGGGCGGTGCGGTCCTGTGGCTCTTCCAGAGGGTCACCGGCGTCTTCCTCGCCGCGGTGCTATTCGCTCACGTGTGGCTCCTCCATTATCTATTGAGGGAGGATCTCACGTTCGCGGCGGTCTCCGATCGTCTCGCGACCCCCCTGTGGAAAACGATCGACATAACGTTTCTGGTCGTGGCGCTCTTTCACGGGCTCTACGGCCTCTGGATAGTCCTCGAGGACTACATTCACGTCGGCTGGCTGCGAGTGCTTCTGTACAGCGCGATCTCGCTCGTCGCGATCGCCGCGCTCGTTCTCGGAATTCTCACCATTCTTCCGTTTCAGGGGGAGGTTTCCAGCATATGGCAATGATTGATCCCGAAACCATTCACGACGTGAAGGGCGTGAGCGTGCACAACGTCCACAGGCACGACGTCATAGTCGTCGGGGCCGGGCTCGCCGCGATGCGCGCGGCGGTCGAGGCCTCGAAGGACTACGATGTCGCCGTCGTGAGCAAGGTCTTCCCGACGCGTTCCCACAGCGGGGCCGCGCAGGGGGGCATAGCGGCATCGCTCGCGAACGAGGAAGAGGACCACTGGGAATGGCACATGTTCGACACGGTGAAAGGGTCCGACTATCTCGGCGACCAGGATGCCATCGAGATCCTCGTCAAGGAAGCTCCCATAGTCGTGCGCGAGTACGAGCACATGGGCGCGGCCTTCTCCCGGACCCCGGACGGCCGGATCGCGCAGCGCATGTTCGGCGGCCACACGAAGAATTTCGGCAAGGGCGGCCCGATACTGCGCGCATGCTACGCGGCGGACCGCACCGGGCACGTGCTGCTGCACACGCTCTATGAGAACTGCGTCAAGAACGGCGTTCGTTTCTACCCGGAGTTCTACGTTCTCGGTCTCATCATTAGAGACAATATTTGCCGGGGCGTCGTTGCCTGGGACGTCGTGAACGGCGGGGTGCACATCTTCCACGGCAAAGCGGTCATGTTCGGCACGGGAGGGCATGCGCGGGTCTACAGGATCGCTTCGATTTCTCTGTCGAGCACGGGTGACGGGCAAGGCATGGTGCTTCGCGCAGGGCTCCCGCTCGAGGACATGGAGTTTCTCCAGTTCCATCCAACTGGCCTCTACATCCACGGCATCCTCGTGAGCGAGGCCGCACGCGGGGAGGGGGGCTACCTCATCAATGACGCCGGCGAGCGTTTCATGAAGAAATACGCTCCAGAGAAGATGGAGCTCGCTCCGCGAGACGTCACCTCCCGCGCCATACAGAGGGAGATCGACGAGGGACGCGGCATCGGCGGGAAGGACTTCGTTCACCTCGATCTGCGGCACCTCGGCAAGGACAAGATAATGACGCTGCTTCCGCAGATTCACGAGCTCGCGTGGAAATTCATCCACGTCGATTGCGTGAAGGATCCGATTCCCATCCAGCCGACCGCGCACTACTCGATGGGAGGCATTCCGACGGACAGCGACTGCCGCGTCCTCGGCGACGGAAAGTCGAGGCCGGTCGTCGGATTCTTCGCCGCCGGAGAATGCGCCTGCGTGAGCGTGCACGGGGCGAACCGGCTCGGGACGAACTCGCTTCTCGAGGCCTCTCTCTTCGGCCGGCGAGCGGGGATATCGATCGTGCGATTCCTGCGCGATGAACCGGAGCTCGCGGACCTTCCAACCGACGCGGCGGCGGAGGCCATCGCCGAGGTCGAAGGCATTCTATCTTCGTCCGGCACCGAGCGGGTCGCCGCGATCCGCGCAGAGATTCAACAGAGAATGACGGTCGACTGCGCCGTTTTCCGCAGCGCCGGCAAACTGAGCAAGCTCCTCGAGGATGTGCGGGGTCTGCAGGAGCGCTACAAGCACATCCGCGTCGACGACAGGGGACAGGATTTCAACATGGACCTCATCGACGCTATCGAGCTCGGACGCATGCTCGACCTCGCCGAGGTAATGGTTTCGGGGGCCTTGGGCCGCGAGGAGAGCCGGGGAGCCCACAGCCGCACCGATTTCCCGAAACGCGACGATGCGAAGTGGCTCAAGCATACGCTCGCGTGGAAGAAAGACGGCAAGGTTGTTTTCGACTACAAGAGCGTCGTCATCACTCGATTCCAGCCCAAGGAACGCGTGTACTGACGCACGCCGGCAGGGCGCGAATGGAGTGTAACGGGCTGATATAAAGAATCGACAAGGAGGCCGCCGGATATGGCTAACCACGAGAACAAGACGCTCACCTTCCGCATCAGGCGCTACGGCACCGGAGGGAAGGCTCACGAGCATTACTGGCAGGAGTACAAGGTCGAGGCCATGAAGGGACAGTCGGTCCTCGATTGCCTCAACGAGATCCGTTTCAAGCAGGACGGATCACTCACGTTCCGGCGCTCGTGCCGGAGCGGCATCTGCGGCTCGTGCGCCATGACGATCAACGGCGTGAGCCGCCTCGCCTGCGAAACGCAGGTGATGACGCTCGGCACCGAGACGGTCACCGTGGAGCCGCTCAAGGGATTCCGCCCGATCAAGGATCTGGCCGTGGACATCGATCCTATCCCGGAGAAGCTCCTCGCCGTGAAGCCGTACCTCATCACCAAGACTCCTCCGCCGAGCGACCAGGAGCGCCTTCAGAGCCAGGCGGAGCGCTCGAGACTCGACGGCCTTTATGAGTGCATTCTCTGCGGCTGCTGCACCGCATCGTGCCCGTCGTTCTGGGCGGACGAGAAGTATCTGGGGCCCTTCGCTTTCCTCAAGGCATATCGGTTCATCGCGGACAGCCGCGACGAAGGTGAGCGGGAGCATTTCGAGGCGCTCGACGACAAGCACGGTCTCTGGCGATGCCACACGATATTCAACTGCGTCGAGGCGTGTCCGAAGAGTCTCAATCCGACGAAGGCGATCGCGGCTCTCAAGCGGGAGCTCGTGAAGAACCGCATCGGGTGATTTACGGTTCACGCTGCCGTCAGGGGCCGCCGCGCGCTCCGCGCCGAATAGGGGAGGTAAGGCGATGTCCGGATTATCCCGTCGCAATTTCATCAAGGTAGCCGCGGGGCTCGGCGCCGCGGGTGCCCTCATGCCTCTGCGCTCGTTTTTCTCGGGCTCACACTTGAAAGGCCTGTCCGCGGACCTGTCCGCGGCGCCGCTTTTGGCCGGGGGGAGCGGGACGAAGCCGCTCGTCATCTCCACGTGGAAGCATGGTCTCCCGGCGAACGACGCCGCGTGGAAAGTCCTCGAGGGGGGCGGAGCAGCGCTCGATGCCGTCGAGGCTGGAGTCCGCGTCCCCGAGGGCGATCCGAACGTGATGAGCGTCGGCTACGGCGGGCTTCCCGACGAGGACTGCAAGGTGACTCTCGACGCCTCGATCATGGCGAGCGACGGGCGAGCCGGCTCGGTCGCGTTCGTTCAGGGCTACAAACATCCCATATCGATCGCGCGAAAGGTCATGGAGGCGACGGATCACGTGATGATCGTGGGCGAGGGAGCCGAGGAGTTCGCCCGCAAGAACGGTTTTCAGAGGGAGGATATTCTCACCGACGCCGCGCGCGAAGCATGGATCAAGTGGAAACAGAAGATGAGTGAGGAGGACGATTGGTTTCCGAAAGACCTCGATCATGATACCATAGGTATGGTCGCCATCGACGCCGGAGGGAATCTCGCCGGCGCCTGCACGACTTCGGGGCTGGCTTTCAAGATTCACGGGCGAGTGGGCGACTCTCCGATCATAGGAGCCGGCATGTACGTGGACAACGAGGTGGGGGCAGCCGCCGCGACGGGCAAGGGCGAGGAGGTTATCAAGATCTGCGGGAGCTTTCTCGTCGTCGAGGGGCTCAGACAGGGGCTCTCGCCGAAGGATGCATGCAAGAGAGCGCTCGAGAGAATTCTCAAGAAGCACGGGGCCAAGCCGACCTTCCAGGTGGCGTTTATAGCCCTTTCAAAAGAAGGGGAGATCGGTGCCCTGTCGCTCCAGCAGGGTTTCCAGTACGCGCTCGCCGCCGGTGGAACGAATGAGCTTGTCGACGCCGAGCATCTGCTCTAGGCGCCGTTCTCAGTATTTCATATCGATTCGGGGAGGAATGACGTGGCAGTAAGGACTTCAAAGAAGACGCTGAATTCGGTGCTGGTCATCGCGGCGGCGGCGCTCGCGGCCGCAGCGATCGTTTCGTGCTCCGGCGTGCCGTCGAGCCCGGCGGGCGTAGCGAGGAAGATGCTCCGCGCCCACGGCGGCTCCGAGAAGGTAGCGCGCCTCGAGAGCTACGCCGGCTTGGGCTTCATCAGGGATCTCAACTCCGAGGTCGTTGCGAAGAGTTTCGCGTACGACGTTTACCGGAAGGGTCACCTGTTCAAGCAGAAGATAATGTCGGCTCCGAACGGCAAGCTGTCCAAGGTGATCGTGCTGTACTTCGACGGTGCGGCGAGCCATAGGTGGGAGAGCGGCGGGAAGACGTATACGATTCCGACAATGGAGCTCGGCCTGCTCAAGTACCGATTCCCGGAAGTGATAAGCTGGGTCCAGGGCGCGGATCTGAAGGCTGAACGGCTGCCCGTCGCGAAGGGCGACGAAGTTGTGCGGTTGCGCTACGAAGAAGGCGACAACGTCGTTACGGTCTCGGTCGACCCGAAGAGCTGGCTTCTGGCCGGCGTCGAGATAACGAGCCTCAAAGACACGTCCTTCGCATTCTCGGAGGCCTACAATCACTACACCGACATCGACGGGGTTCCATTCCCGCAGGAGTTCAAGGCAACGTACAACGGCAGGGTGTACTACGATTACTTGCTGTCCAAGATAGAGCTCAAGAGCGATCTTCCCGATTCGCTGTTTCGCGTGACTGCCGAGGACAGTGCCGGTCTGGCGCAGCCGACCGTCAAAGAAGCTCCTGCACGCTGAAAAGGGAGGAAAAGCGGTATCCCTCGGCGGCGAGGTTCGATTCGGCGCCCTCTTTTCTGTCCACTATGGTGAATACGGCGGCGACGGCTCCGCCGCCGCCTTCGATCGCGCGCGCCGCCTTGATGAGCGAGCCCCCCGTCGTCGCCACGTCCTCGAGAAGTACGACTCGCATTCCCTTCTTCAGATTTCCCTCGACCAGGCTTTTGGTACCGTGATCCTTCGCCTCCTTGCGGATGAGAAACCCCTCCTTCTCGAGACCGCGCTGCGCGGCGAGCACGAGCAGCGCGCCGATGATCGGATCGGCGCCGATCGTAGGGCCGGCGAAAGCGTCGTATTCGAGATCCTCACAGGCGTCGAGCAGCAGCTTCGCCGAGAGGTAGAGCCCGCGCGCGCTCAGGGTCGTCATCTTCCCATTAATGTAGTAGCTGCTCTTCTTCCCGGAGACCAGCGTAAAGTCCCCCTTGAGAATGGAACGCTTCTTCAGAATCTCCTTGAGCTCTTCTCTCTCGTTCATTGTGGCTCCCTCTATTTAAATTCTGGTTCTTGCGAGGCGTCAGTGGGCCTTGATCACGACGCCGACCGAGATCTGGAAGAATCGGACCATGTCCTCGCCCGTATAGAAATGCACGGTGTCCTCGGAGTTCGTGCGGATGAAAACGGTGTGATACTTCCCGTTCGCGCTGAGCGAGACGGAGTTCGCCAGCTTCACGAGCAGGCCGGCGCCGCCGTAGAGCCCGAGGCGGTTGTCGGTTTTTTGCGCCTCGTAGAAACCCTCGGGGACAATCGCGTTCACGCTGTAGAATCCCGGTCCCGCTTCGAGGGTCGCCGCGACCCGGTCGTTGATGTTCTTGAGGGCGATCGCGCCGACCGTCAATGAGAACATCTGGAGGTTCACATCGGTCCGGTCGAAGAACAGAATGTTCTTGGCTTCGTCCTTCGACTCGCCGAAGTTGTGCGAGGACAGTGCGAACTCGAGACCCAGCCAGTCGGAGAGTCCTTGCGTGAAATGTATCTCGATCTCGCTGCCGTTCCCGAATTCGTCGTTGAAAACGCCGCTCGTGAAAACGCCGCCCAGGCGCAGACCGAGCACCTCTCTGCCCCTGAGGCTCGTACGCTCGAGCGGGGCGCTCCATGCAAGGGCGGGTGCGATGAGAAAAAGGGCCGCGGCGATCGAGATTCTGGATGCCTTCATATATTGAAAAATATCATATGAGGAGCGCGGCCGCTAAGAAAAATCGATTCGGCTCCGCCATGGGATTTCAGGCGCCTCTCTCTCCGGCGCTCACCGGGCGAGCACGAGCTTGATCCTGGAGAGAATGCACCGGCCGTCTTTCAGCATGGCGAAGTACACTCCCGACGGAAGCGGTGCACCGCCGCGGTCCGTGCCGTTCCATACGACTGCCGCCTCGCCGCGCCCATTCGTCCGCGTCTTGAATTCGCCCATGGTGCGCCCGGCGATATCATAGATCGATAGGGTGAGGACGGCATTCGGTGAGCTCCGGACCAGAATCCGTGTGGTTGGGTTGAAAGGGTTCGGGCTGCACGTCAGTGGCGCCTCGCGGCGCAGGGATTCATCGCGTTCCCGGCTGGAGACGCCCGCGGGGAGGGCCGCGATGTTCTTGTCGTACTTGCCGGGCGGGCGATCGTCGTTGGGCGTGGGCCGGACGACTGTCATACGCTCCTCGATTCCATCGACGTTGATGTGGCCGAATGGCGAGACGCAATTGTCGACGATCGTGAGGTACACGCCTTTTCCACGGTAGTGGGATAGATTCCATATCCGCTCGCTCAGCAAATCGCTGTTCGCGCCCGTAGCGCGGAGAAGGATGTTCCCGCTCGACGCGTCACAGAGGGCGACGTAGCAGGAGTCGGGGTAGGCGCCTCCCCCGACGAGAAGCCTCATCGAGTACCCCGTAACGGTGAAGGTTTTCGAGCGAATCGCACCGCGCGCCTCGTCCCCCTGAACGGAACCCGGCTCGGTTCCGGTCAACGGGCCGCCGAACCGCTCGTAGGTTCCAATCCACCAGTTGCCCTCGAATCCGACCTCGGTCGTATAGTCCCCTCTGAACCGCGGGTTGTTTCCGAATACGGGCTGGCATTCGAACGCGTCGCCCCAGAGCACAGTCCAGCCGTCTAGCAGGTTCGTCATTCTGACGTAGGGTTCGTCCCCGGTCCACGAAAGCGTGTCGAAACGTATCGACGAGACGACGGAGCCGGCTGCGCTCGAGTACGACGAGTGCCTCGAAATGATGTAGCTGTCCGAGCCCAGGTCGAGCACCTCGGCCGCGTGCCCGCTGTCTATGATAGACCGTCTGACGATGTTCCATCCGGAAGCGAGCGAATCCGACGACATGTGGGAGACTCCGCCGACCTCTTCCTCGGTGAAAAAGAGGTGGTAGACTCCGTTTCGTTTCATGAGGAAGGGGCTTTCCAGCGCATGCCAGTTGCCGTGAACGTAGAGCGGTCCGGCGTCGCTCCACGTGAAGTAATCATCCGAGCGGGCAAGGGCGATCGCACCCATCCAATCGAGCGTGTGGGCCGTCTGAACCAGGTAACAGACGCCGTT
>JAQTVX010000080.1 GCA_028706585.1 Candidatus Krumholzibacteriia bacterium
GAACATCGGGACGCTATTCGTCTTCGTCCTCGTCTGCGTAGGCGTCATTATCCTGCGGCGCACGGATCCCGACCGCCCGCGGGCGTTCAGGACCCCGTTCGTGCCGGCGGTGCCGCTGCTCGGGATCGCGATGTGCGTCTATCTGATGCTCGGGCTCCCGTGGGCTACTTGGGCCCGGTTCGGTCTGTGGCTCGCCGCTGGACTCGTGTTCTATTTTGCTTACGGGTTCAGGCACAGCCTTCTGCGGAAGGGCGGTTGAGGCGCGATCCATGGATGCCATCAGGGTCGACAATCTGACCAAGAGGTTCGACGGGCTCACGGCCGTCGACAACGTCTCTTTTTCAGTCGGCGAGGGCGAGCTCTTCGGGCTCTTGGGGCCCAACGGCGCAGGGAAGACCACCACGATCAACATGCTCTCCACGCTGCTCAAACCGACCTCGGGGGACGCGGCGGTGGCGGGCTTCAGCGTGACGAAGGACCGCGATGACGTCCGCAAGAGCATCGGCATCGTTTTCCAGGAGCCGGCTCTCGACAGCAAGCTCACCGGCAGGGAGAACCTCGAGTTTCACGCGATGATGTACGGAATCGACAAGGCGGAGAGGCGACGGAGGATCGCCGAGGTGCTCGAGCTCGTGGAGCTCTCGGAGAAGTCGCGCGTGCTCGTTGAGAATTACTCGGGCGGCATGAAGCGGAGGCTCGAGATCGCGCGAGGACTCATCCAGCGGCCCAAGGTTCTCTTCCTCGACGAGCCCACGCTCGGCCTCGACGCCCAGACGAGGCGGAATATATGGGATTACATCGAGAAACTGAACGGAGAGGCTCGTGTGACGATCATTCTCACCACGCACTACATGGAGGAAGCGGATTTCCTGTGTGAACGCATCGCGATAATGGATAACGGGAGATTCGTCGCGCTCGATACGCCTCCGCGATTGAAGGATCTCCTCGGCGGCGACGTCGTCTGCCTCGAGGTGGAAGGCGATCCCGGGCCCCTGATAGACGGGTTCAAGTCGCTCGATTGGATCAAAGGCTGCAGCCGTCACGAAGAGACGCTGAACCTGACGATGGAAAAGGGTGAGCGGCGCATCCCGGAGCTCATCACGGTGGCGCAGCGGTACGGGGTGTCCGTCGCGTGCGTCCAGCTCCGCAAGCCGAGCCTCGAGGACGTTTTTCTCCACTTCACCGGCCGGACGATCCGCGACCGGGAGGCGGGCACCGTCGAGCGAAACCGCACGATGATGTTTCCTCACGGGAGACGGTAGCGGCATGATCAACTGGACCGCGATATACGTCATGTGGCTTCGCGAGATGAAGCGGTACATGCGGGCGAAGTCGCGGGTTTTCGGATCGCTCGCAATGCCGCTGTTCTTCATGGCGTTTCTGGGGCTCGGATTCAACCGGATGCCGGTGCCGGGGATCTCGGAAGACGTGAACTACATCCGCTTTCTCGTGCCGGGCATTCTCGGCATGACGCTGCTTTTTTCCTCGACGATGCAGGGGCTTTCCGTTCTGTGGGACAAGGAGTTCGGATTTCTCAAGGAGATCATGGTCGCGCCCGTGAGCCGCGTTTCCCTCGTCCTGGGCAGAATCGCGGGGGGCATCACGACGGCGCTCATCCAGGGCATGCTCATTCTGCTTCTCTCGCTGCTTATGGGGTTCCGTATTGCGGGCGTGGGGCAGTTTCTCCTCGCGTTGGTCTTCATGCTGCTGATAGGATTCACGTTCATCGGGCTGGGGCTCATCTTCGCATCGAAGATGAAGGACATGCAGGGATTCAGCATCGTCATGAATTTCATCGTCTTTCCACTGTTCTTTCTGTCGGGCGCCCTCTATCCGCTCGGGAATCTCCCCGTGTTCGTCCGCGTCCTTTCCTATGCCGACCCGCTGACGTTCGGGATCGACGGCCTGCGGGGCGCCCTGATCGACGTCTCCTCGCTCCCCATCGCCTTGGACCTCGCGATCATGGTCGGATTCTCGCTGATAATGGTTTTCCTCGGAGCCTACTTCTTCGAAAAGACAGAGAGCGCCTGAGGTGGCGATGACGGCACCGCTTGGAAGGGATGGAGCGACGCGCGCTTTTGCATGGATGGTGATCCTGCTCGGTCTTTTCGCCGTCGTTTATGGAATTCAGCGCGTCCCGCTCATCGATCCGGATGAAGGGCGCAACGCCGAGGTGGCGCGGGAGATGCGGGAGGCGGGGGATTGGATCACGCCGCGCTTCCACGGCATGCCTTACCTGGACAAGCCGGCTCTCTACTTCGATGCCGTCGGTCTGAGCTGTGCGATCTTCGGCGGCGGCGAGGCGGCGTGCCGGCTGCCTTCGGTACTGTTCGCGCTGGGCACCGCAGCAGCCACGTTCCTGCTCGGAGCCGGGCTCTTCGGCCGGGCGAGGGCGCTTCTCGGTATCGCCGTGCTGGCGACGGCCCCGCTCTTCGTTGGATTCGCACGGGTCGTGATCTTCGACATGGCGCTCACATTCTTTGTCACGACGTCGATTCTTCTGGCGGAAGAGGGGAGAAAGGGCCGGCCGTGGGGATTTCCTCTCGCGTGGGTGGCGACGGCGCTGGCCGTTCTCACCAAGGGACCGATAGGACTCCTGCTTCCGGTGCTCGGAACGACGGCCCTGTCGCTGGGCCAGGAGCCGCCCCGCCGTTTACGCCGATACTTTCACCCTCTCCATATTGCTCTCTTCTTCGCCGTCGCGCTGCCGTGGGTGGTGGAGGTTGAGATCCGGAATCCCGGGTTTCTGCGATACGCCCTCTTCGTGGAGACGTTCGAACGGCTCACACGCCCTTCGTTTCAGCGGACCGGATCGGTGTTTTATTATGTGCCGGTGCTGCTTCTCGGGCTGTTCCCCTGGAGTCTCCCGGCCCTGGGCGGCATTGCGACGTCGCGGCTTCGTTCTATCCGGCGCCTCGCTCGGCCATCTCCCGAGCTGGGGCTCATCCTCGCCGCGGGGATCATCGTTCTTTTCTTCTCTCTCTCGACGAGCAAACTCGGAGGGTACGTTCTCCCGGCCTTTCCTCTCGTCGCTCTCCTCATCGGGAACGAGTCGGTGCGCGCGAAGGATCGTCCCGGCTCATGGGTCTGGACGCCGGGCGTCGCTCTCCTGCTCATCGGGACGCTTCTTCTGAGGGGTTCCGTTCGATCCGCCATCGCCGACGGGCTCCACCAACCGCTTGCTCTTCGTGCCGCGGTCGAGATGCTCCTCATCAGAATCGGAGCCTGGTCCCTCGCGATCGGCGTGCTCATCGCAGGGCTCGGGCTTTTCCGGCGAAACGCCGCGGTTTTCGCGCTCCTGGGCATGTGGCTGCCGGGCGTCGTGCTCCTCGGCCTCGGCCCCGCCATGCTCTATGCGGAGGAGAATTCTTCCCGCGCGCTCTCGAGCGAGCTTCGGCGGCTCGCCGGAGATGAGGCGCGGGTTGCGGCGCTGCACTGTTTCCCCATCGGCGTCGATTATTACATGGGCCGCGTCGTCCCCGTCGTGAGCGAAACCGGGCAGGAGCTCACGAGCAATTACATCGCGCGGAACTTCGAAGAGCTTCGGGTGAACGGAACTCAGGGCCTGTGGAGCCCCTTGGAGCTCGAAAGCCGGCTCGCGCGCGGGGAGATTGACATCCTGATTACGCGGGGCAATATTGAGCCGGGGTTCGGCCTTCGCCCGGCCGGCCGCGTAGGCGGATACCGGCTCTGGCGCGAAAGTTCCCCCGGGAAATGAGCTATTGCGGTGTGCGGCATTTTTGGATTCTACTCTCCTCTCGTATCGTCCCTTCCGGCGCAGGATCTGCTGCCGCGGATGGCGCGCACGCTTATGCATAGAGGGCCCGATGAAGGCGGGTGCTACAGGGAGGGGCCGGTGGGGCTCGGCAACCGCCGTCTGGCAATCGTGGATCTCGAGACGGGCCGGCAGCCGCTCCGGAATGAGACGGGTGATATTCGCCTCGTCTGCAATGGAGAGATCTACAATGCACCCGATCTGCGGCGGGAGCTCGAGGGCCGTCATACCTTTCTCACCCACTCGGACGCCGAGGTTATACTGCACCTCTACGAGGATCACGGGGTCGGTCTGCTGAATCGCATCGAGGGCATGTTCGCCATCGCTCTCTGGGACGGAGCGAATCGTCGGCTGCTTCTGGCCCGGGACCGCGCGGGAGAGAAGCCGCTTTTCTACACCATGCATCGCGGCGTGCTGTACTTCGCGAGCGAGATTTCCGCTCTGCGGCAGGTGGACGGCGTCGGCTCGGAGCTCGATCCGGCCTCGCTGCGCCTGTTTCTCTCCTTCGGATACTTTCCGGCGCCATGGTCGCCCTATCGCGATATCCGCAAAATGGTGCCCGGCACGATCGCTCTGTTCGAGGAGGGATCGGAGTCGCCGCGGTTTCACTCCTATTGGAGTCTCCTGCTGCATGCTGCGGCTGGAGCGATGAGCCCGGATCGGTCGGGGGGCGCGGCCGGCGCCGCGGCCGCCCTGCGCGGGATGGTCGAGACATCGGTGCAGCGGCAGCGAATGAGCGACGTTCCCGTGGGAATCGCCCTGAGCGGGGGTCTCGACTCCGGCTGGATAGCCGCCGTTGCGTCGCGCCAGTGGGGCGAGCCGATTCATACGTTCACCGTTTCCTTCGGCGATCGTTCCTATGATGAGGGCGCCGGCGCCGCCGCGATAGCGCGACGCCTGGGCACGATCCATCACGAGGCGCGGGCCGACCGGCCGTCCCTGGTCCGGGCGCTGCACGCGTTGTCCCTGCACATGGACGAGCCGCTCGGAGACCCGGCGATTTTGCCGACTTATCTGCTCGCGGAGACCGCGCGGCGGGATGTCAAGGTGCTCCTCGGCGGAGAGGGAGCCGACGAGCTTTTCGCCGGATATCCGACCTACCTCGGGCACCGTCTCGCCCGGCGCTACCGGAGCGTGCCGCGATGGTTGCGGAGGCGGGCGCTCGGCCCCATCGTGGAGGCGTGGCCTCCATCCGACCGGCCGGTTTCCGTCGATTTTCTACTGAAGCGCTTCGTCGGGGGGGCGGAACAGCCCCTCATCGAGCGGCACGCGGCGTGGTTCGGGATCTTTGATTCGTCGGAAGCGGCCTCGCTCGCGGGTCCATTGCTGGATGGCGGCGCTTCGACGACGAGCGCCGTCGACGTGCTGCGTGACCTGCTCGGAGACGGCAGACAATGGGGCGAGGCGGAGCTGGAGAAGATCCTCTATCTCGACTTCCGCACCTATCTGGGCGAGGGGCTTCTTACCAAGCTCGACAGAGTGTCCATGGCCTGCTCCTTGGAGACGCGTTCGCCCTATCTCAGCCGGGAATTGATGGAGTATGCGGCGCGCCTCCCCGTGGAATGGAAGCTGCATGGTTTCTCCATGAAATGGATCATGAAACAAGCGGCGCGCGGTAGCGCGCCCGATGAGCTCCTCGCGAGGAGGAAGCACGGACTTTCGGTTCCGCTGGCGGGCATGTTCAGGAACGAGCTTAGAGAGTTTCTGTGCGCCGAGCTCGATCCAGCGAGGCTCGAGAGTGAGGGCCTTCTGCGCGGGAGGGCCGTGGAGCGTCTCGTCAAGGATCACCTGGAGAGAAGGGCCGACCGCTCCCGCGGGCTTTGGACGATTCTCTCGCTCGTTCTCTGGTACAGGAAACAGGCTCTCGCGAGAACGCGCGAAACGTCCGCCTGCGCCGCGCGCGGCGATGCGTGTTCCGCCCAATGAGGCCGCCCTGCGCGCCGCGAGGTCGCCGCCCGGCGCCGCCATCGGAAAAATCGGTTTACAAAAGGAGTTGCGTGCTGATAATGGGGAGACACACAAGGGGGTGCTGCGCCGATGAAGAAGCGGAACCCGACAACGCCCGCGCCTCGCCGTTCCCCGGCCGGGAAAACTCGACGCGTCAAGCGTTCACGCGGGGCAGAGGAGCCGGCGCGAATCGAATCGGCCAAGGCGACGGAACGCTCCCCCGGCGACGCTGCTGAAAAAGACTTCAGAAATCTCGCCGAGTTCCTTCCGCTCGCGGTTTTCGAGTGCGACGTCAGCGGAAACGTCACCTACGCGAACTCCTGCGCCGTGGAGTATTTCGGATACACGGCCGAAGAAGTCAAACGTGGGATCAATCTGTTCGATGTGATCGCATCGAGTGATTACACGCGCGCGGAAAAGGACCTCAGGGGCATATTGAGCGGCGTACCCGTTCACGGAACCGAGTATTCGGCCCTTCGCAAGGATGGAAAGACCTTTTCCGCGATGACGTATGCGTCCGCGATCGTGCGCGATGGACGCGTTGTGGGTTTCCGGGGCGCGGTCGCCGATGTGACGGCCCGGCGCCGCGCGGAAGAGGCGCTCAAGGAGAACGAGGAACGTTTCAGGAGCATCATCGAGAAGAGCACAAATGTATTCTATGTGCATTCCGCCGACAACGTCTTCACGTACGTGAGCCCGCAGGTTGAGAGGATTCTCGGTTTCAAGCCGGCGGAAGCCCTTGTGAACTGGGTCGATTTTATCAGTGATAATACCGTGAACCAGCGCGCCCTCGAGCTTACCAAAAAGGCGATCGAGACCGGCGTGCGCCAGCCGCCCTACGAGGTGGAGATGGTCGCCAAGGACGGCCACAGGGTATGGTTCGAGGTGAACGAGGCGCCGCTCGTGCACGACGGAAAGACGGTCGCCATTATCGGCGCGGCCCAGGATATAACCAGGCGCAGGACGGTTCAGGAGGATCTACGCAAGCTCAGCGCGATCGTTCATCACAGCAGCGAGCTCATCACGCTGGCAACTCCGGACGGGACGATATTCTTCATCAACGAGGCGGGCGAGGAGATGCTCGGCATATCCTGTTCGGGGCCGGAGAAGCCGCGGATATACGATGTGATTCCCGACGATTATATGGACATTGTCCGCGGGGAGATTGTGCCGACTCTTCTGAGCGGCGGGAGATGGGAAGGGGAACTGCAGTATAGAAACGTCAAATCCGGCAAGATCATCGACGTCCACGTGCAGACATTCGCGATCCCCGATCAGGCCGGCATCGCGCCCCTCTGTTTCGCGAACGTGTCGCGGGATATCACGGAGCGGAAGGGAGTAGAGGGAGAACTGCGTGAGCGTCAGGCCAAGCTCGACAGCATTTTCAGGGCCGCGCCCGCTGGTATAGGCATCACGGCGAGCGGCATCGTGATCGAGGTCAACGACAGAACATGCGAGATGACCGGATATTCGAGGGAGGAGCTCATCGGCGCGTCGGCGCGGATGCTGTATGCGACCGACCAGGAGTACGATTACGTCAGCCACGCGAAGAATCGGCAAATGGCCGTGGCCGGGTCCGGTTCGGTCGAAACGTGCTGGCGGCGCAAGGCCGGAGTCTTGATCGACGTTCTGATCAACTTCGCGCCCCTCGTCGCCGGCGATCCCTCGGCAGGCGTGACGTTCACGGCGCTGGATATCACCGAGCGCAGGCGAGCGGAGGAAGCGCTGCGCGCGAGCGAGAAGAAGTACCGCCAACTCATCGATACGCTCCAGGAAGGGATATGGGTGGTCGATCGCGATGCCAGAACCACGTTCGTGAATCCGCGCATGGCCGAGATGCTCGGATTTACGGCCGACGAGATGTCGGGCGAATGCATTTTCTCCTTCATGGATGCGAGCTCCGTCGAGGGATGCAAGCGATACTTGCAGCGTTGCATGAGAGGCGCCACGGAGCAGTTCGATTTCAAGCTCATTCGCAAGGACGGCGAGCGGATCTACGTGCATCTCGAGGCGTCGGCGCTCACCGACGAGAACGGCGATTACGTCGGCGCCATCGCCGGGGTGCAGGACGATACCGAACGCAGACGAGCGGAGGAGGCGCTGAGGCAGAGCGAGGAGAGATTCAGGACGATCGTGGACACGACGAGCGAATGGATATGGGAGTGTCGTCTGGACGGATGCCATACCTATTCCAATCCCGCCGTCGAAACCATCCTGGGATATCGACCGGAGGAGTTGCTGGAGAAGCCCATTGGCGATTTCATCCACGATGATGAAAAGGTCATTATCGAGGATATCCTGCGATCTCACGGCGAGAACGGCACGGGATGGCGTGACGTCGTGATTCGATGGCGCCACAAGGACGGCACCTATCGATGCCTCGAGAGCAATGCGACGCCCCTGTTCGATCAAAAAGGCGAATTGATCGGTTTTCGCGGGGCCGACCGCGACGTGACC
>JAQTVX010000081.1 GCA_028706585.1 Candidatus Krumholzibacteriia bacterium
AGGGGATTCCGTCGTCTTCGCCCAGTGCGTGAGCGCCGAGGGGCGCGTCAGGTTCGATAATCTCTTCGACGGCGTGAACCGATACTGCGTGAGCGTGTTCAAAGGAGTCGATCTGGGCCTCGGCTGCGCGTGGTACGAGTCGGACGACCGTGACATGTGGGGAAACGCCTCGTTCCAAAGGACGACGCCGTTTGCGAACCTGCGCGCGACGTGGACGTTCCTCTATGGATTCCAGCTCTCGTATTCCCTGCAGACGTTCTGGCCGGATTCTTCCGGCGACGAAGCGAAGGAGTTTCATTCGGTGCGGTTCAGGCTGCTTCTCAGGGACGCTCTCCCCGCGCAGGAGGGCAAATCGTACCATCCGGACGTGGAGCTCGCCTATGATACCGGCGAGAGGCTCCCGCTGTTCGCGAAGGAGGAAAAGGTCTCGATCGGTTTCACCTTCGCTCTGTATCCCTGGTAGACAGCATCATCCGGTGTTCATGACCCTCACGAGGCACGAGCGAGTCCGCGGACCGTCGAACTCGCAGAAGAAAACCGCCTGCCATGTGCCCAGAACGATGTCTCCGTCCCTCACCGGCACGAATGCCGAGACTCCGACGAGCGTCGATTTGACGTGCGCGTCCGAGTTGCCCTCGGCGTGGAGGTATCCGCCGCCCTCCGGAACCATCTTCGAGAGCGTTTCCCCGATGTCCCGGCGGACGTCAGGATCGGCCTTCTCGTTTATCGTTATCGCCGCGGTGGTATGGGGAACGAACAGATGGCACAATCCATCCTTGACGCCGCTTCGCTCGACTATCGCCTGGATGTCCGCCGTGATGTCGACGAGCTCGCTGCGCCGTCGGGTGCGGACCGGCATTTCATGGAACATGGAAGCCTCCTTCACGCATGAGCACTTGACCGTTTCTCGAGATGCCCGTATAATAGACAATTCTCGCGCTGTATTCAATTTCAAGGAGGTAAGGCGTCATGTCTTTGAGCGGCCTGGAACCGAAGAATCTGTGGAAGCATTTCGACAAGATAAGAAGCATACCGCATTGCTCGGGGCACGAAGCGGCTCTCGGGGAGTACCTCATCGCGTACGCGAAGGGGAAGGGCCTCGACGTCGAAAAGGATGCTACGGGGAACGTCGTGATCCGTGTCCCGGCGACGAGCGGCTGCGAGAATGCGCCGATCGTGGCGCTGCAGGGGCACATGGACATGGTGGGCGAGAAGAACTCCGACGTTGCCCACGATTTTTCCAAGGATCCGATACAGCTCGAGCTCCAGGGGGAATGGCTCAAGGCGAAGGGAACTACCCTGGGCTCCGACAACGGCATCGGCCTTTCCGCGGCGCTCGCGGTCATCGATTCGAAGGACGTCGTCCACGGGCCGCTCGATCTTCTCTTCACGGTCGACGAAGAGGTCGGTCTCACCGGAGCCGGCAAGCTCCAACCGGGCTTCGTCAGGGGCGAAATGCTGATGAACCTCGACAGCGAGGAGCTCGGCGCCGTCTACATAGGCTGCTCGGGCGGAGGAGACACGACCCTGAGATTCCCCGCCAAATTCATCGATGCGCCCGCGGGAACGAAAGGATTCTTGCTGAGGGTCACGGGGCTTCGCGGCGGCCACTCTGGAATAGACATACACGAGCAGCGCGGAAACGCGATCAAGATCCTCGCGCGCTGTCTCTGGAGGATCTCGCGGATGCAGCCGGTTCATCTCGCGAGCTTGAAGGGCGGCAACAAGCGCAATGCGATTCCGCGAGAGGCGGAAGCGGAGCTAATGGTGCTCGAAACCGCGGTGGACGACATTTCGGGGATCCTCGGGGATGAGGCGGCCAAGATAGCGGAGGAGCTCGGGCGTCGCGAGGTCAACCTGGGCGTCAAGCTGGTGCCATCCGACAGGACGTTCGGCCGCGTGATGGATTCAAAATCGCAGAAGGTGCTCCTGAACCTCCTCATGGCGCTTCCGCACGGCGTCGAAACAATGAGCTACGATATCCCGGGCTTGGTCGAGACATCGAACAATCTGGCGACGATCGCCACGGGCGGCGACGAGATGGTGATAGGACTCTCGACGCGGAGCTCGGTCGCGAGCGCGCTGAGGGCGCTGCGCGACCGGATTCGATCCGCCGCGGAGCTGGCCGGATGCGCCATCGAGGAGAACGAACCGTATCCGGGATGGAAGCCGAATCTTCAATCCAGGCTGCTGGCCGTGGTGAAGGACGTTCATATCAGGGAGTTCGGCAAGGAGCCTCAGATGAAGGCCATCCATGCCGGTCTCGAGTGCGGCATCATCGGGGAGAAGTTCCCCGGGATGGATATGATATCGATCGGTCCCTGGATCGAGCATCCGCATTCGCCGGACGAACGAGTCAACGTTCCGTCGGTCGAAAAATTCTGGATGCTCCTGAAGGCTGTCCTCGCCGAGCTCGCGACAAAGAACATCGCGTAAGACGGACCGGGGAAGCTCGAGACATAGAGGCGGCAAAAAAGCGGCCGGGCTCTATCGAGTCCGGCCGCTTCGTTTTTCCTCGGTCCGAGACCGTCACTCCTCCTTCATGAACGGATAGCGATAGTCCTTGGGCGGACAGTATGTCTCCTTGATCGTCCGCGGGCTCGTCCAGCGGATCATGTTGAGGAGGCTTCCGGCCTTGTCGTTGGTGCCCGAAGCGCGGCTTCCGCCGAAGGGCTGCTGGCCCACGACGGCGCCGGTCGGCTTGTCGTTGATGTAGAAGTTGCCGGCGGCATCCCGCAGGGCCTCGGTCATCATGACGATCGCGCCGCGGTCCTCGGCGAAGATCGCGCCGGTCAGCGCGTACGGCGACGTAGTTCCGACGAGGCCGAGCGTCTGTTCGAGGCGCCTGTCGTCGTAAACATAGATCGAGAGCACCGGCCCGAAAATCTCTTCGCGCATTGTCTTGAAATCGGGGCGCTTCGCCAGGATGACCGTCGGCTCCACGAAGTAGCCCTTGCGGTCGTTGCAGCCGCCGCCCGCGATGACCTTGGCGTCGCGCGAACGCTTGGCGAAGGTGATGTACGATTTGATGCTGTCGAATGCGGCCTTGTCGATCACGGCCGTCATGAAGTTGCGGAAGTCGGCGGGATCGCCCATTTTGATCGTCGAGATCTCATGGAGAAGCATCTTCTTGACCCTGGGCCAGAGGCTCTTCGGCACGTACGCGCGCGAGGCCGCCGAGCACTTCTGCCCCTGGAACTCGAAAGCGCCCCTGACCATGGCGATCACCAGCGGCCGCACGTCCGCGCTCGGATGCGCGAAGATGAAGTCCTTCCCGCCGGTCTCGCCGACGATCCTCGGATACTGGTTATAGCTCCTGATGTTCGTGCCGATCACTTCCCACATCCTCTGGAACGTCGCCGTGCTCCCTGTGAAATGAACGCCGGCGAGGTCGGGATGCGTGAGCACCATGTCGCCCACGACGGAGCCCTGTCCCGGAATCATGTTGATGACGCCGTCCGGGAGCCCGGCCGCCTTGAGGATCTGCATGACGAAATGCGCCGCGTACACGGCGCTCGAGGCCGGCTTCCAGACGACGGTGTTGCCCATGATGGCGGGAGCCGTCGGGAGGTTTCCCGCGATCGAGGTGAAGTTGAACGGAGTCACGGCGAATACGAACCCGTCGAGCGGCCGCGCCTCGCTCATGTTCCACATTCCGGCGCTCGATTCCGGCTGCTGGGCGAGGATCATTCTCATGAAGTACGCGTTGAACCGGAAGAAATCGATGAGCTCGCAAGCCGAGTCGATCTCCGCCTGGAACACGGTCTTGCTCTGGCCGAGCATCGTCGCCGCGTTGAGCGTGCTCCTGTATTCGCCCGCGAGAAGATCGGCCGCGCGCAGGAACACGGCAGCGCGCGCTTCCCACGGAAGAGCGGACCATTTCGCCTTCGCCGCCAGGGCTGCCTTTATCGCGGATTCGACTTCCTTGCGCCCCGCCTTGTGGTAGACGCCCAGCACGTGCTTGTGGTCATGAGGCATGACGCAGAGGCCCGTTTTGCCGGTGCGAATGTTCCTGCCGCCGATGACGCACGGGATGTCGATTTTCTTGCGGGAGAGCTCCCGGAGCTTCGCCTTGAGCTCGATCTTTTCCTTCGAGCCGGCCGCATACGAATATATCGGCTCGTTTTTCGGCATATCGACTTTGGGAATGCTCGTTATCACTGTGTACCTCCATTCGTACGGTTTGCCTGTTGCTAGAATCTGATCTCCGCCCTTCGGGGCGGACTCTCGTTTGATAGCGGGCGAAATGCGTTGCTGAATATAGCATAACGGAATCTCCCGGTCAACAGCGGCTGAATCGTTCGATGGCTTAAGCGCTTGATAGGCCGAGGTGCTCGAGGGGCAAAGCGCTTGACTTCGCATCGCGAAATGATAATATGAGTGGAAAATATACCGACGATATGCAGCGTCCAGGGGTGTAGCTCAATTGGCAGAGCATCGGTCTCCAAAACCGAGGGCTGCAGGTTCAAGTCCTGCCACCCCTATTTTTTTGTTTCCTCGAAGGAGCTTGCGCGAATGGGCAAAGCCAGAGTCACGAGCGGCATGAGACCGACCGGGAGCGTTCATCTCGGCAACCTGCATGGGGCGCTCGACAACTGGGTGCGGCTTCAGAACGACTACGAGTGCTATTTCTTCATTGTCGACTGGCACGCGCTGACGACCCCGGGTGGAGGGGAGGCGGTGGGGTACGAGAACGTATCGAGGATGCGCGAGAACGTGATCGATATGGCGATGGATTGGGTCGCCGCGGGGCTGGATCCCGACAAGTGCTCCATGTTCGTCCAGTCGCACGTGAAAGAGGTCGCCGAGCTGCATCTCCTCTTTTCGATGATCACTCCGCTGGGATGGCTCGAAAGGAACCCGACGTACAAGGAGATGGTTCTCGGCTACAAGATCGAGAGCCCGAGCTACGGGCTTCTCGGCTATCCCACGCTGCAGGCCGCCGATATTCTCGCATACAAGGGCGATTTCGTCCCGGTCGGCAAGGATCAGGAGGCGCACGTCAATCTGACGCGCGACCTTGCTCAGCGCTTCAACAGCCTCTACGGCCGTGACGTGTTCCCCATTACCAAGGTGCTCCTGACCGAGGTCCCCAAGGTTCCAGGCATCGACAGCGTGGACAGGAAGATGAGCAAGAGCGCAGGCAATTACATTGCCCTCGCGTACTCCGAGGAGCGGACGACCGAGCTGGTGCGCACGATGTTCACCGACCCCGTCAAGATGCGCAAGAACGACAAAGGGCATCCCGACGGCTGCGTCGTGTACGCGTTCCACGGGCTCTACAACAAGGCGGAGCAGCCCTCCGTCCGGAGCGAATGCGAGGACGGGCGGCGTGGATGCGTAGATTGCAAGAAACAGCTTTCGGCGAGAATGAACGAATCACTCCGCCCAATCCGCGAGCGGCGCATGGAGCTCAAGGCAAATCCGGGCCGCATAAAGGAGATACTGATGAGCGGTGCTTCAAAGGCGCGCGTCGTCGCACGGACGACTCTCGAGGAGGTGCGCGCGGTTCTGAACCTTCCGCCGGAGGAGATATTCTGATGCCGAACGCACTCGATTTTTTCATTTCGCAGTTCAGGAGCCACCTCGATCTCTCGAACGAGCCGTCCGGGTACTATCGCCCGCGTCCATACCGCAACGCTTCGGTGCGTTTCAGGAATTGCGCTCTCGCCGATTTCAACGAGCGGCGGGACATCCTGATCAACGAAGCGGGGCTCAATACATTTCTTTTCCGGGCCGACAAGATCCCGGGCTGCGATCTCCTGTCCGATTCCGGAACGACGACCATGACCAGCGAACAGTGGGCAGCGATGATCGTCGGCGATGAGGCGTACGGCTCGAACGAGGGCTATTTCGAGCTCAAACAACAGGTGGGCGAGACGTTCGGGCCCGACTGGCGGCAGAAGAGCGGTCTCAGAGTCGGCGACCGCGAGCCGCTTTTCATATTTCACCAGGGAAGGGCCGCGGAGAACGCGCTTTTCACGGTTCTGTCGCGGGAGCTCAAGAAAACGGGATTTCCGAAGCCGAAGCCCTTCTCCAGCGATCTCCTTCCTCAGCTCCGTTCGCGGATCGAGAACAGAATACGTGCCGTGAAAGGCCAGACGGTGGGGCCCTTCGAGCCCTTCTTCGTGGTCCCGAGCAATTCGCATTTTGATACGACCGAGGGAAACATCGAAGACAAGTTCATGGTGCCGCTGAATCTCCCGTGCCGGGAGCATCTCGAGAACAACGAGAATTTCCCGTTCCGCGGCAACATGGATCTCGAGGCGCTCGAGAATCTTCTCGCGAGCGAACCGGGGCGTGTGCCGCTCGTGTACGTCACTATTACGAACAATACAGGGGGAGGCCAGCCGGTTTCGATGGAGAACATCAAGCGCGTGCGTGAGATCACGCGCAGACACAAGGTCCCGTTTTTCTTCGACGCATGCCGGTTCGCCGAGAACGCGTGGTTCATCCGCGAGGAAGAGAAGGGCTACGGCGATCGCCGCATCGGGGACATCGTGCGCGAAATGTTCGATCAGGTGGACGGTTTCCACATCAGCTTCAAGAAGGACGGGCTCGGCAACATCGGCGGGGCCATCTGCCTCAGGGAGGACGGGGCTTTCACGAAGAGATTTCCGCAATTCGCGAACGAGCTCACCGACTACCAGATCATGACCGAGGGACACCCGACGTACGGTGGCCTCGCCGGGCGGGATCTCAAGGCGCTGGCCGAGGGCCTGCGCACGGTGACGCGTCAGGATTATCTGAATCTCCGCGTCCGGCAGATGCAGCGTTTCGGCGACCGGCTCACCATGCTCGGTATTCCGATCGTTCGCCCCATCGGCGGGCATGCGATCTATATCGACATCGACAAATTCTTCGACGGCGCCGGCCGCGACGAAGAGCTCAAGGGCATCTCTTTCACGTCGCTGCTTCTCATCGCGGGGCATAGATTCTGCGAGCTCGGCCTGTATGCCTTCGGATCGTTCGACGGCCGGAAGGAAGTCCCGCCCGAACCGAGAGTGAACAATGTCCGGGCGGCCGTCCCGCGCCTCACCTACGAGGATCGCGATCTCTTCGCCGCCGCCGAGGCGGTGAAGATCCTCCACGATCACCGAGACCGGATTCCCGGGGTCAGGGTCGATTACGGGAGAGACCTGAAGCTCAGACACTTCAAGAGCCGGTTCTCGTTTATCATGTGAGCCGGCGCCGTCGAGGCTTGGCCCGCTCGCGAGCCGCCGTGCCCCGGGTTTCCCGCGTGAGCACGATCCGGTCCCGCACGATTTCCATCTATTTGCAACAAAATGAGTTCCATGGCGATTTTCGCCCGGGCTTTCGGCGAGAGTGGAATATTTCCTGCATAGAGCCGGCATGTCCGGGTGGGATGGAGCCCTTGCGCCGCGCTCGGAGCGGGCAATCGATGGCCCGGGCGCACCTACGAATCCTCGGGAGGATACTTGGACGGATCATTGAAGGACATCGGCGCATCCCCCGCGGCCGCGCACGCAGACGACGACGCGGGCGCGCAGGATCCGAAGCCCGCGCTTGAAGCGGCGGAAACGAACCCCGCTGCGGGCGCCGCGCCCAAGTTCGTCTACTGCGACGTGTGCCGCGACAAGACCCATGAGGAACGGCAGCTCGCCGCCGTCATGGAGATCGCGAACGCCATCAACTCTCCGCTCGACCTCCACGAGATTCTCTCCACCATATCGAGGGAGCTCTCCAAGGTCATCGACTACGACCTTGGGTGCGTCGCTATATACGACAAGGGGAATAACGGCTTATTCATGCGGCACGTCTGGCGGAAGTCGGGCGACAAATCGGGCGAGGGACGTTATGTGCCGCTCGACGAGAACAACCTCGTTGGATGGGTCGCTATCCACAAGAAGCCCGTCCTGCGCGGCGACATACCCGCCGACCCGCATTTCCGCGAAATCATGAAGGAGGACGACCTCAAGTCGGACATCGTCGTCCCGCTGATGACGAAGAACGCGCTCGTCGGCACCGTCAACATCGGAAGCTACACGCCCAACCATTTCACCGATTTCGATCTCGATCTCGTTGTGCGCTTCAGCAAGCTCATGTCGATTGCGATCGACAAATGCGAGCTGCTGCGCGAGCTGGAAGAACTCGGCGAGAAGTACCGTCTTCTGATGTG